>CAMLEF010000233.1 GCA_946478675.1 uncultured Flavobacteriales bacterium
GATGAAAGCGGCGCGGTGTTGCCCTGGGAAACGTTCGGCGGCTCAAGCACAACGCAGGCAACACTTGGATTTGCTTTCGCTTCGCCGATGCTGCTGCTGCGCGAAGGGAAACGCATGATCACGATCACGCTGAACTTTTCAGAAGCAGTCGACGTGCGCATGTTGCAGAGCGCTTCGTATTTCATGAGCACGCAAAAAGCCTGGACGCCGGTTGCGTTTGCATTGCAGCCCACGAGCGGAACGGCTGCGATCGCCACACTCACAACAACACTTCAACCAACCGATCCTGCGATTGAACCGTTCCTCGTGAACCCGGATAATTTGTCTGCGTCGTGGCCGATGCTGAAAATACTCTTCAGCGATTTCTACGATCTCGCGCAGCCGCCGGTGATCAGCACCCTTTCGATCGACGTGAACGTAACCGGTGTGCAAACCTTCCAGCTGTACAACGACAACGGGTTGCTGAGCACGAAAACACCGTTCCAGCTTTTCGGACCGATTCCCGGCGTGAACAGCCAGTTCATCATCGGCAGCAACGAAATGTTCAGCAAACCGCTGAAGACGTTCGACATCACGCTCAACTGGAACAATCTCCCGACGGACTTCGGCTCGTATTATACTTCCTACAACAATTATATCGCGGCGCATCCCGCAGCCACACCAACAGCGGACGAAGTACAAACCCCTGCACCGGAAACAACGGACGATGCTGCTGCGAAAACGGCGGAAGAAGAAGGCGTGATCACGAAAGCCTGGGAGTGGCTGCTGGGCGTGTTGCTGTGGATGTCGGGCGCGTCGGAAGAGGACGAAGCAAAAGCACAAGCGGCATTGACGACGGAGGATGACAACAGCACACCGACGCCTTACAACAACAGCTGCTTCCTCGTCGAGCTCGATCTCTTCCAGGATAATCAATGGAATACGCTTTCGATCAGCACGCCTGCACAAACGACTACTGCCGCTTCGGACAACTCGCTCTTCTACGTAAACAACACGCCGGCGCTGAATCCGTCCACCACGTTTTATTACGCTTCCCCCACGCGAAATCCGCAGGTGAATGTCGATCCTTCGATCCAGAACAGTTCCATGCAATTCACGGATGCGAGCACGTATGGTTTCCTGAAGATGGAGCTCACGTCGCCGTCGTATGGATTCGGCTCTTCGATCTATCCGAACGTCGTCACGGACATCGCACTGCAGAATGCGATTTTGCTTTCGGGAACACAAACCAAATCGAGCTGGGGTTCATCCTCGACACAATCTTCGATCACACCGGACCAACTCGTTCCTTCTGCGAATGCGCCGTTCGCGCCGAAAGTCACTTCCATCTCCGGCGATTATGAAGCGTACGTCAGCTACGATCTCACGAAAGCGCAGGGCGATTACCCGCTGCAGTGTTTCTACTACGCGCCGTTTGCGAATTACGCGGTGTATGATAATTCACTTGCAACACCGCCCGTCGTCAATGATTATATCGTCGGTCAGCAGGTTGGTGCAACGCCTTCCAATGGTGTGCGATTGTTCCCGCAATTCCCCTGCAATGGCGTGCTCTTCATCGCGCTGAGCAATCTCACTGCAGGAAATCTCATCAGCCTTTATTTCGAGCTCGCGCGAAGCTTTGCGGGAACAGCAACGGCGCAATCCGTGAGCTACTATTATCTCAGTGAAAACGGATGGAACGGTTTGCTTCCGCTGCAGGACAGCACGAATGGATTTTCCTGTCCCGGCATCGTGGAGCTGAATCTTCCGCTCGACATCGCCACGCAATCGCCGGTGATGCCTGCTGCGATTGCTTCACCGGTGAAAGCCGCCGGATTAACCTGGATTGCCGTTGCCGCCACCGGCGATCCGCAATCGTTTGCACAAACGGTGGTGCTGCTGCCGAATGGCGTGGAGCTGCAACGTTCCGGAACAACCTTTCTCACCGACACCACCGTTCCGAAAATTGCAGCGGGCGCCATCACGAAACCGCAGACCGCCATTGCGCAACTCGCAACGATCGCACAACCGTTCGCGTCATTCGGCGGAAAAGCGGCGGAAGATCAAACGCAATTCGACCTGCGCGTGAGCAGCCGCATTAAAACGAAAGATCGCGCCGTGACGAAGGGCGATCTCTTCCTGCTCATCCGCCGCAACTTCGACGATATCTATTATTCAAAATCGATTTTCGATCCGTCGACGAATACGACGCAGGTGTACGTGGTGAAAGGCTTCGACAGCCCGACGGAAGCGAATGCTTTTACGCCGCTGGTGAGCGAATGCCGCGAAAAAGAAATTCAAAGTTTCCTGCTCGACCGCATGCCGCTGTATTCGAACGTGGAGGTTTCCAATTTCACGTTCCGTTCTGTACAAGTGCAGGCGACGATTGCGATCAAAACCGGTTACGCGCAGCAGGCCGTGCAGGACAACGTCGTCAATGCGATCAACCTGTTCCTTTCGCCGTGGATCAAAAGCAATGCACCGCAGCTCGTCATCGATACGGGATTAAGCGAACCGCAACTGGCGGGCGTCATCAGCAGCATTGCGGGCGTCGCGTCGGTAACGAGTGTAACGCTCTTCGTCGATTCGCAAGTGGAAGCGTCCTCCGCTGATCCGACCGCGCAATTCATCGCTTCTGTTCCGGGTTCGCTCTTCGTTTCTTCCATGGATCACTTAATCCAGTTTGCCGCATGAGCACGCAGTATTACATCGTCGATTCGCCGCTGCCGCTCCCGCAGGATTTCAACGAGCTGAAGAGCGAAGGCTTGACCTGGATCCAGGAACACGCGGGAAGCGAGTGGACCAATCTCAACACGAGCGATCCGGGCGTCACGATTCTCGACCAGCTCGTGTATGCGCTGACGGAGCTCGGTTATGTCAACGATTTCCCGGTGCGCGATATTCTCACGCGTCCCGACGGAAAGCTGCAGGTCGAAGACCAGTTTTATCTCCCGAAAGAAATTCTAACCATCACGCCGGTTACTGCCGATGATTTCCGCAAGTATGTAATCGACGGCGTGAACAACATTAATAATGTCGTGGTGCTGCCGGGCAATTACCTGCGCAGCGACTGCAACATTTTTCTTTACCTCAACGGGCTGACCGGCGCGAAAGTATCGGAAGCTTGCCTGGAGACTTTTTATTACCTGAACAAATCGCGCAGTCTCGGCCGCATCTTCCCGATGCCGCAACCGCTGGTCACGCAATCGCTTTTCCTCTCCGGCAGCATCGAGCTGGAAAATAACGCGTCGGTGTCGCAGGTGCTGGTGAACATCCTGTCGGCGATCAACGAATACATTTTCCCGACGGTTACCCCGCAAAGCTATTTCCGCCTGAAAGCTTCCGGTTATGAAACGGACGACATCTTCGACGGCCCGCGTTTACAGAACGGATGGATACCGACGTCTGCGCTCGGCGAAATGCGCACGGAAATTTCCGCGTTCGAGCTCGTACAGCTGATCGAAACCATCGATGGTGTCGCCACAGTTCCGGGCTTGATCCTTCAGCCGACCGTTACGATGCCGGTGCCTGCGAACACGCTGTTAATGATCGACGTGATCGGCTCCTACACGAAACAGTATCTCACGATCACCTCTGAACAGCAATCGTCATCGGATGCGCAGCCGCTGCAATTGTCGCTGACGAAAGAGCCGGCGTTCGACGTGAGCTTTTTATACGATGCGAATGCCGACACCAGCGAAGAAACGCCGACAGGATCGTACCGCGACATCAATTCGTATTATTCCATCCAGTACACGTTCCCTGAAATTTTCCGCGTCGGGGAACATGCGGTGGAGAATGCTTCGGATTACCAGGTGGCGCAATCCCGCCAGCTGAAAGGTTATCTCACGCTCTTCGATCAGCTGCTCGCGAACCAGTTTTCACAGCTGGCGAATGTGCCAAAACTTTTTTCATTCCGTAATCCGACCACCGGAGCGCCTTCAGACCGCCAGGCTTTTTACGCGATGAAAACGCCGTACGAAAAGCGGCATTCCGGTTACCCGGTTCCTTACGCCAAATTTTCGCCGACGTATTTCTACCAGTCGCTGTACAACGTGCCGCAGATTCGTCCGCTGCTGAAAGGAAATGAAACGTTCGATTTTTCATTGACGCCGGAGCCGCAGGATATCCAGGATGCGAACAGTTGGCTGAGCTACCGGCTCGATCCTTACAATCCGTACATCCGCGGGTTGATGGAATTCATGGAAGACGAAAGCACGAGTCTTCGCCGTCGCAACGACCTGCTCGATCATTTGCTGGCGCGACATGGTGAATCGCCGCAACTTTTCAATGCGCTGGTCAGCGGCGCGGTGTATTCCGGCGAGAACCTGAAAGATCGCGTCATTTTCAAAAGTCTTTACTTACAGAATCTCGGGCTGCTTTCGTATTTCAAATGCAAAGGCTACGATTTCCTTGCAGCCGACCGCATCATCGGTTTTGAAAACGGGCAACCGGTCATCACCTACCCGGAGATCACGCACGATTTCGAACGGCGCATTTTCGGAACGAACACGGTCGATTTCATTTTCAATTCGGAAAAGATCGATCGCGTCGAGAAGCTGCGTGAACGTGACTTCATCAATTATTCCGCGATCGAATTAAAGCTGAGCCTGCTCTTCGGATTGAAAGTGCTGTACGCAAATTTCATCAGCCGTTTGTTCGAAGACGGAAAAATTCCGACAGGCGTGCTCGCGGTAGAAGAGCAACAAGCCTTGTGGCTGATCGAAAAACGCCGCGGGCTGCTGCTGATCGAAACGGCAATGCTGTTCGCCGATTTACAATTCAACGTTTTCCTCAGCGACAACGACAACAACAGCTACCAGCTCGGCGCCACGCTCGGTTATGCGGATGCGATGAACGTCGTGCTGGCCATCAACGGTGAAACAGCGCCGCAGATCGCGAGCCAGCTCGAAGCAGGAGCGCTGGTGGTGGGAACGCTCACCTACCCGATCACCAAATCGGAAACGGCGTACCCGTTCAATGCACAAGCGGAAACCGGCGGCGGAAATTATTCGTTCACGATCAACACGCTGAACCCGGATGGCACGCAGGCAGCGATGGCGTATGAGCTGTTCACGACCGATCTGCTTTTCCTCTTCCCGCAATTCATTCCGCAATTCAGCTTCCCGGAATTCAACGAACGGTTGCAGCTTTTCTTCGAAAGTGAATTGCCGGTACATCTTGCAGCAAGTACTGCTCTCGCCAACAGCGCGCAGCTTTCTACGCTGCTCCCGGCTTTCGCTTCGTGGCACGACAGTCTTCGATTCGAAAGCCCGCTCGGCCTGAACAAAACCGTTTACGCTGCAGAGCTGCTTACGCAATTGAATCTCATTCTTCAACCCGCTTCCGCATGAGCGCCGCCAACAGCCATATCGTTTCGGGCCTGAACTGGCAGACGTCTTTCGACCGGAAAGAGAGCGCTTCTTCTTTGCAGGAGCAGCTCAGCCATTGGACGCGCACGGTGCTGCACAAAGAAATGGCGGATATCTTCGACAAGCTTTGTCCGCCGGAACAAACCTGGCGCATCCGCTCACTCGATCTCGACCTCGGCCCGATCGATTACAACGAGCTGGAAACGGAATTGCCGCAGCGCATCCGCAGCGTGCTCACCGCGCGACTGATCGATTTGATCATTTACGGCAACCGCGATACGAATAACGATCTTGAAATTCTCTCCGGCGAAACGTCGCAGCTCGCGATCCTGCAAACGTTCCTGCTGCAGGGTTTGATGCCGTGGAATCATCATGTCGCCAACGGAACGGCGGAAGAAGTGATGGCGCTGCAGCTGCAGGAGAACCGGCAGGAATTGCTCGCGATGATCCGTACGATCGGCGCTGCGCAGGAAGTCGTGCGCAAACGATTGGCCTGGCAATTCAGCGAACGCAACATCCGCCGCATCATCGAAGGGCTCGAGCCGAACAACCATACCGAAATTTTCAACTTCACCGATGAGCTCGTTCTCGTCCAGGAAAAAACGCATCCCGTGCAGGCGGGTACATCGGAGCTGAAGAAGAACGTCTGGCATTGGGTGTTCAACTTCCTGCTCACCGAGCGCGGCACGATCTTCAACCGCATCGCTTTCCTGAAAAGCACGATCCGGCAAATGGCCGCGCATTACAACGTGCGTTACGAAACGCTGCTTGCCATGATCGAAGAAGCGGTCACGAAGATCACGGCGCATACGGTTGTCGAACCGGAATTCATCCGCACGCTGAAGCTGCTCACGCAGGAAGAACAGCAGCTGATTCGTGATGAAAAACCGCAACAGGAAGCTGCACCCGATTATTGGGAACGCCTCGCGACGTTGCTGCTCGATGGTACTTCGCGTCAAGTTTCCGGGGCGAAGACGGCATTGAATTCGCTGGTACCCGATCTTTCCGCGAACGACGCGCCGCGCTTTTCAAAAATCATTTCAGAAGCGATGCAGGATGCGGCGAACTGGTCGCAGGTGCTTTCGGAGCTGAGTGAATTTTCGCGCGAGTCAATTCTCGAAGCATTGGCTCCCGCTCCTGCGCCGACGGAGTTGAAAGCAAATATCCTGCTGCTGGAAAAAATCACCGTCGCGTTGCGGCTGCGCATCGAACGACGGTTGCTCTGGGAGATCGTACTCGGCTTCGTGCATCACCAGGAAGGATCGTTTTCGACGCGGCAATTCTGGAGCTACTGTTTCGAAGCGCTCAGCCGCCACACGCACATTCCGAAAACAGCCTTGCTGCTGCAAACGATCACCGCAGGCATTCCTTCGGAAATCAAATCCGTGATCGCGCCGGAGAATTATTCGGAGCTGGTGGAATTGCTGGTGACGGAACTGCCTTCGATGAACCGGCTGATCGGTCATCATGCTGCCGGCGTCGTACGACGTTTGGCGAAGCAGCTTCGGTTGTCGTCGCCCGGGCGTGAAGTTTCGGTTTCGTTGCGTCGCCGTTTGGCGCAGGCCGTTCGTCTGTATCCGCGGGAAGTATTTGCAGCGATTGCTGCTTTGCCCGATGAACAGGCGCTCGACCGGTTGCTGCTGGCGTTGCCTGAACAGGAATCGATTGCGGCGCTGCGCACGGAAGCGGCACAGCTGCTCGGCACATTGTTGACGGCGTTGCGAAAAAAACAAATTTCACTTCCGCAGGAGCGCGCTTTAAGCTGGCTGGAAGAAGCGATCCGTCAAACCGGCTGGCGCATCCTCGTGTATTCACCGCAGTTGCAGAAGGAAGAATTCATCACGCAGCTCGCAGAAACGATCTTCAGCATGGCTTCGTCGCCGGAAACGGAACAGTTTGTCGCGCTGCTCGAAAAAACAATTACGGATAAACAGCTCCGTTCTTTCAGTCGCAGGATCGATTTCGCACGACTGGCCAAAGCAGCAAAAGACAAACTGCAGGCGCTTCCCATTGAAGAGCAGGCGTTATTGCTTATCAGCGAAAAAGCAGGCCCGGCAAAAGTGGCGCTGCTGCTACAGGCACGATTCAATGACAATACA
>CAMLEF010000234.1 GCA_946478675.1 uncultured Flavobacteriales bacterium
AGCTGGGCATCGAACAGCGCAAGCGTAACGGATAACGTTGCGTTCACGCCCACGATGACGGACACGTACACGGTAACGGGCACGGACGGCAACAGCTGCCAGAACACGGCAACAGTTTCTGTAACGGTGAACGCACTTCCTTCGGTTGTTGCGAATGCATCTTCAACGGCAGTATGCGACGGTTCTTCAGTAACGCTGAGCGGTTCCGGTGCAACGAGCTACAGCTGGGCATCGAACAGCGCAAGCGTAACGGATAACGTTGCGTTCACGCCCACGACGACCGACACGTACACCGTAACCGGCACGGACGGCAACAGCTGCCAGAACACGGCGACGGTAAACGTTACTGTCAATGCGCTTCCGACGGTATCGCTGCTGCTTCCGATGGATACGGCCTGCTCGAATGGCGGTGTCGTTACGCTGACCGGCGAATCACCCGCAGGTGGTACCTGGAGCGGTTCCGGTGTTACCGGTTCTTCTTTCGATCCCACGGTTTCCGGTCTCGGCATGATTGGCATTGATTACATCTACACCGACGGAAACGGTTGCTCCAGTGCGGCCAGCGATTCCATTTGGGTGGATCTCTGCAGTGGTATCGAAACCGCACCGGGAATGGTAACGGAAGTTTTCCCGAACCCGACCAGCGGTACGCTCACCATCCGTTGCACGGAAGCAGCTGCAAGCCCTGTAGCTGTCGAGATCACCGATGCAACCGGACGCCTCGCGATGTCCTTCACCATGAATGCATCTTCGCAGGAAGTGAACCTGTCGTCGCTGCAGAACGGCGTTTATTTCGTCCGCATGATCAAAGGCAATACCGTTACGGTGCAGCGCATCGTCAAACAGTAAAGCTTTTTGAATAGCAGTAAAAGCAAAGAGCGCATTCCAACCGGGATGCGCTCTTTGCTTTTATAAAATTTCAAATTGGCATCCGATGGCTTCGGATCGGCAATCCGAAAATTACTTGCTGCCTTTCAATTGTCCTTCCAAACCCTGGATCAGCAATTCCTTCCTGGCGATCTCCATGCGGAGGCGTTCCACTTCCTGGCGAAGCGTTTCGTTTTCGGTGCGCAGGTGCAATTCTTCCGGCGCCCAGATGTTGACGTTGTAGAACGGTTGTTCGCCTTCGTTGTGTTCGATGGAAGGATCGCGGAAGAAGCTGTACAGCGGGATGCGCAGCTCTTTCGAGATGAGCTCCAGCGTCCGGATCTCGATCGTGTTTTCCGCCAGCGCGTGGTCGAGTGCTTCTTCGGTAGTGCCGAGATGCTCCACCAGCTGCGCGTACGTCAGGTTCTTGGCGTTGAGTACGGCGACGATCCGCTCCTTCAGGTCATGAAGCGTGTGTTCAGCATCCATAAGCTTAGTGGGGCGCCGGCACCGGCTGTTGTTTGTTGGGATCGGCAGGAGGAAGCTCGCTCTTGAACTGCTTGATGAAATCATCCCAGCTCATCGTTTCTTCTTTGTCTTCGCCGTAATAATGAATATAAGGCTCGAATTGCTCGGGCGCCATGTAGCCTTGCATGATCGTGAAACGCTGGCGGTCCTTGCTGATGAAAACGAACGACGGGTAGGAGAGACGTCCCTGCAGCACCGTGATCGCAAAATCATTCGCGCTGCGCTGTCCCTCGGGGCCGCGGTTCCAGAATTTCTGCCCGTTAAAAATCACCGTGTCGCGCGTCTCCGCATCGAAATGAACGCAGTAATAATGCTCGTTCATGTATTTCGCGATCGTCGGATTTTTAAACGTGTTCGCGTCCATCACCTTGCACCAGCCGCACCAGCTCGTGCTGATGTCGAGGAAAATTTTGCGGGGAGAAGCATCGCACAGCTTCTGCGCCTCATCGAGCGAATACCATTTGATCTCTGCCGCTTCTTCAGCAGGCGGAGTGGCCTTCGCACTGTAACGCGTAAAAAGAAAAGCGCCCGATGCGATCAGGACGGCAAGGACGGCGATAACCGGTTTTTTCATGAGAGCGCATCCATTGGTGGAGATGCTACCTCTAAAGGTACAAAAAACACGCCGTTAATTTGGATGAGAGCGGCCGCAGGAGGTTTTCGCAAGGGAAACACGGGCGTCAATACGGGGCGGAGTTTCTACAAAAAGGAAGAAAAAAAGCACGTCGCCCCGGTCAGGAACGACGTGTTTTCTTGCTGTATTCTTTTACAGAAGCAGGATAAGCAGGATGATGATGAGCAGCAGCGCGCCGCCCGAAATGATCACCACGCCACCCACCGGGGCAGGTTCGCCGGCCTTTGCGGTATGCTTGTCTATCGCAACAGCCTCGCGGTTTTCAGCCACCACAGGCGCTTCGGCGTTCTTATCCTTTTTGATTTCCGAAACCGCCCCGGTGCGGATATGCACGATGTTATGACGTCCTTCGGAAGATGCGCTCATAACGGCAGGGAATGCGAATGACAGGCATGCCATCATCACGCAAAAGATCATCTTTTTCATAGCTTGTCGTTTTTAGTGTTACTCACTAAAAGGCAAGCGCAATGCCAACGAAAAAGAAACAGCCGTGCTAAGAATTGTTAATGCATTTTTTTGAAGCAGCAACGTACGCAGTTTCCATCATCTTCCGGTCCGGCTTTCCGCTATACCTCCGGTGCCGCTGCAATCCGGGCTATTCAGAAACGGTCGGTAGTTTCAATGAGCGGATAGCTTTAACCACGGAGTTACACAGAGGTCTTCACAGAGGACACTGTGAACTCTGTGAAAAAACCTCTGTGTAACTCCGTGGTTAATAACTACAGGTGCATTTTACTGCTACCACTCTTCCCACTCCGCATAAAATTCTTCAGGTTTATCATCGCCGTCCGCCGCACTTTCGCTTTCACCGACGGCAACCAGCCCAGCAGCAACCCGCCAACGCCCAGCGCCTGCCGCGCCCAGCGGTAAAAAGAGAAATCGTCGATGTGCTGCACGATCTTCCCGCCCTCAAAAACAAATTTCGCTTCGACCCGGTTCTCCACTTTTTTGCAGCTGCGCGAAAACGTATACCACGCCGTCCATTCCGCGCTGCCGTTGCGATCGTCCGCTGTTACATTACGAAATTCAATGCGTAAGTCTTTGCCCGTTTTGCAAAGCATCTCCCACATCGCCTTCACTTCCGCGGAAGAAAGATTTTGAAAAACAGGATCGCTGAACGTCGCGCGGTCCGCGTAGCTGCGTTGCATCGTCGCAAAATCGCGTTTCGCGAAAGCAGTATAAAAATCGTGAAGGAGCTGAGCGTTCGGATGCATAACATTCACATTATGAACCGTGCGTCGGCAATTCCGGCTCCGGCGTTTTCGATTTTTTCGTGGCAATACGATAGAGCATCAAACCCAGCAGCACGAAGAAGATCACACCGAGCAATGCGTAACCATTCGTGCCCAGCGCTTCTTTATTCTCCAGGCTGCCGCGGAAATTGATGCGCTCCATGAAGCTCACCGCATTCGGATCGTTTGGGTCCTTATGGTTTTCCGCGATCACGTTCAGGATCGCCACGATCACGCCCATCAGCGCGCCGCCAGCCACGAGTCCCGTCGCAAACAAGCTTCCGCGGCCGAGCTCGGCATCTTCCGCTTTTTCTTTCTTGCGTTTCGCTCTCCAGTCTACGCCGCCTTTGATCAATCCGCCCGCGAAAATCGGCAGCGTCGTCGACAACGGCAGGTAGGCGCCCACCGCAAACGACAGCGAATTCACGCCGCAGAGTTCCATCGTCACCGCGAGAAATACGCCGACCATCACGAACTGCCAGTCGAGGTTGTTTGATTGCAAACCTTTGATCAGCGTCGCCATCAGCGTGCCCTGCGGCGCGGGGAATTCTTTCGTGCCGATCGCGTGCGTCACACCCCCGCGGATCATTTCTGCCGTCGGCGTGTCGAGTACTTTCACGACAAGACCAACGACAACCGTAGAAACGATAGCGCCGATGAACAGCGCGTATTGCTGCCGTCGCGGCGTAGCGCCGATGAGATAACCGGTTTTCAGATCCTGCGACGTATTGCCCGCGTTCGCCGCCGCAATACAAATGAGGCTGCCGACGACGAGCACCATCGGCTCATAAATTTTTCCGCTGAAGCCGAAGCTGATCAGCACCAGCGAAGTGCCCATGATCGTGGCGATCGTCATTCCCGAAACCGGGCTGTTGCTTGAACCGATGATACCGACGATGCGGCTTGAAACCGTCACGAAGAAAAATCCGAAAATGATCACGAGAAAACCGATGAGCAGCTTGCTGAGGATGCCTTCGCCCGGGAGGTTCGGCAGGATTGCGATCAGCAGCACGAGCACCGCGCATCCGACGAGTGTTACTTTCAATGAGAGATCACTCTCGGTGCGTTTCTGCGAAACCGTCGCTTCACCGCGGTTACGGATCGACGTCAGTCCTTCGCGGAAAGAAGAGATGATCGTCGGCAGCGTTTTGAACAGCGTAATGAAGCCGCCCGCCGCCACCGCGCCCGCACCGATCTGCCGCACGTACGCGCGATACACCGCTTCTGCCGTATCGGCGAACGTATGCGTCACCGGGTCCCAGCCGCCGGGATCGTTCGTGTAGCCGAACTTCATCAGCTGCGCGTGGATCATGTCGGCGGGAACGAGGAACGCCAGCAGCGGGATGAGCGCCAGCCACGCGAGCACGCCGCCCGCAACGAGCTGTCCTGAAATACGCGGCCCGATGATGTAACCGACGCCGAGGTATTCCGGCGTGATCTCGCCGTCGATGCGCGCCGAAGGCATGAACTTGTTCGTCTGCTTCACCAGGAACGTCGGAACGTCGCTGATGATGCCGAATACTTTTTGCAGCACCGCGTACACCGTGCTTGCTGCAAGACCGATGTACGCCGTTTTAGCGAAGCTGCCGCCACGATCGCCGGCCACGAGCACCGAAGCGCAGGCCGTGCCTTCGGGATACGGAAGCTTGCCGTGCTCCTTCACGATCAGCGAGCGTCGCAGCGGGATCATCATCAGCGTACCGAGCAAACCGCCGATAGCCGCCAGCGGAAGGATCGTCCAGTATTTGAAATACGATTCACCGCCGGCGCCGGGGCTCAGGAAGAGCAGGGCAGGCAGCGTAAACACCACGCCCGAAGCGATCGATTCACCTGCCGAGCCGGTCGTTTGAATGATGTTGTTCTCCAGGATGGTCGTGCGCAAAAAGCGTTGACCGATGGAGATGGCCAGCACCGCGATGGGAATAGACGCGGAGACGGTGAGGCCGGCCTTCAGCGCGAGGTACACGTTGGCGGCGCCGAAGAGCACGCCGAAAATGCAGCCGAGAATAATGGCGCGCGGCGTAAATTCTTTCAGGGTGCTGCCGTCGGAGACGTAAGGGGTGAATTCGGTTTCTTCTGCCATGATGCGATGAAATTACAGGATCGAAAAAACAAATCCCAAATTCCGTTCTGTAATTGGAATTTGGGATTTGCTGCGGAGTGATGCAGTCGTTTACCGTACGCCGTTCATCATCTTCACCATCTTGCCGGCAAGGGCGAAGAGGAGAAGTGACGCTGCACCCGCGAGACCGACAAACACCAGGAAGAATTCATAGAGGCCGGTGATCTCAAAGCCGAGGAAGGTCGGTTTTTTCGGATTCAGGTCGTACCATGTAACTGTTTTTTTGCTCCAGACGGCGAAGTATTTTCCGTCGGAAGAGAAGCTGAAGGAAACGCGACGCTCATCGGTGTTGGCTTCCCAGCCTTTGTCGATGTCCGCCTGTTTCTGCGCGTCGTCCGATTTTGTTTTCTCGACATTCACTGAAACGATCTGCTTGAATTTCGACAGCGGGATCGAGTCGGCTTTATGCGTGAAGTCGTTCGAGAGTTTCACCAGCGTAAGCTCGTCTTCTTTTTTGTCGTTCTTCTTCGTGATGGTGTCCATTGACCATGTGGGGTAACCGGATTTCAGCACGAGCATCGTATCCTGCTTCGGGTTGGACGGCGCCACAACATCGAATGCCGATTTGTAAACTTCCATCGGCTCTTTGAAGTTGTTCACGATGTAAGCACTGTCGTTTTTAATGTTGACGATGCGCGCAGGAACGGTATCATGAGCGGGAATAACCGTATACGGGAAATCTTCCGCTTTGATCGTCTGAACAACTTTCACGTCTTCCGGGTACAGTGCGCTGAGCATGCCGGCGAATTTGTTGGCCGTTGCGTTCGCAAGGAACCATACACCCATCAGCAGGGAAGCGAGACGGACAGGAGCGAGTTTGCTCACCATCGAAAGACCGATCGGGGAGAGGCAAAGTTCGCCGAACGTATGGATCACGTAAAGCGCGATGAGCCACATCATGTTCGATTTCTCACCGGGGTTCAGCATTTTCACGCCGATCGCGATGACGAGGTAACCGAGAGCGAGGAGGGCAAGACCGATTGCCTGTTTGTAAGGCGAAGCGGGCTCCATATTGCGTTTGCTGAGCGTCGACCAGATCGCTGCGAAGAGCGGCGCGAAGATGACGATCGCTACGGCGTTAACGGATTGGAAAAGGCTGGCAGGAACGACAACGCCGAATACGTGGCGATTGGTTTGTTCCTGTGCGAAGAAGGTGAGGGAAGCGCCTGCTTGTTCGAAAGCGGCCCAGAAAAAGATGACGAAAAATGCTGCGATGTAGATGACCCAGATCCGCTCTTTTTCCACGCGGGTAAGCGAGCGGTCGGAAATGATAAGCCCGGGAATCGCAATGGCAAGACCGAAGATGACGGAACCGAACCAGTCGAAGCCGGCCACAAAATGGAAGAGCACCACGAGCACGGCGCCGATGGTTGCCCACATGCCGATGAGGCCGGAAGAGAATTCTTTTTTCGCTTCAGCGGGCGTATCGATCTGCGGCGTTTCACGTTTCGTGTTCGGCTCTACACCGATCTGTTTGCCTTCCGGCGAAACGAGATACTTATTCTTCATCCAGATGAACAGCACAAGGCTCAGCAGCATGCCGATGCATGCCGCAAGGAAGCCCCATTTGTAATCGCCGGGGATCGGGTTGCCGACAGCATCCTGGTGATCGCCGAGCGCCGGGGAACGAGGAAGACGTCAGAGTAGGTCAGGTCGACGTCGGGTGCTTCGCCGTAGAACTCCATGACCGCCAAGGGTAGTGACAGTTCCTGTGGGGATAATCATGCGCGTTCTTTCAGCTTGGCGGCCCCGGGAGGCCGGGACCGCCCGCGCAGACTGGGCTAGGCTTAACGGACGCGTGCGCCGGCGGATCTCGCCCCGCGCGTATCCCAGAACTTCACCGATGAAAGCAGGCGATTCAGCGTGTCGAGCCAGGTGACGGGCGTCGGGGTTTCGAACGAGGGAGAGTTCGGAGCCAACGAGTGGCTCGTCGAGGAGCTGTACGAACAGTTCAAGATCGACCGGAACTCTGTCGACAAGGCGTGGTGGCCCATTCTCTAGTCCTAACATCCCGTCGACTGCACAGAAGCGGCGTGCTCTCCGCCCGCACCGCGCTCGATCG
>CAMLEF010000235.1 GCA_946478675.1 uncultured Flavobacteriales bacterium
GGGTCCAGCTGGCCATCGGGACCGACCACACCGCCGCCGTTGGTGGCGTTGCCCTGGGTAGAAGAGCTTTCGATCAACAGACCGGTCGGGTAACCTGCCCACACGGAGTTGAATGCCGAGCAGCGGGAGTTACGACGAAGGTGAAGTGCACGCTTGTAGTTGCTGTTGATCGTGCTGTTGAAGCAATACGCGCCGAAGATCGAAACGTTCGAGAAGATCGGGTTGGTGATCGGCGTGTTCGTCGTGCCGGTAGCGTCGTTGTCGGATTCGAAACCGTTCGAGCCGGACTGGTCGGCGATGTTCGGATCGCGCAGCGCAACCGCGAACTGGATCTTGCCGTGGAAACCGAAGTCGGTATCGAAATCGTCATCCCAGCCGCGGTAAGCGACAAGCCATTTCGCGTTCACTGCGCCGCCGAACCACTCGTAAGAGTCGTCGCCGGAGTAGGAAACCTGGATGTGCTCGAGCACGGTTTTACGACCGACGCCGCCGCAGGTGAGACCGTTGATCTCGCTGTTCGGCTGGAACGCAATGCCGGGGAATTCGATGCGCACATATTTGAGAACGCCCGAGCTGTCGTCGTCGTTCGGAGTAGCGCCGCCACCATAGATGGAACCTACGCCGCCTTCGATGACCGCTTCGCCGGCTTGCGTGCCGAGTGATGCGTTGGCAGGCTGGTTAACGGAACCGCGGCCGCAGAGAATGACACCGCCCCAGTCGCCGTACGAACGCTGGCCGGGTGATTTCTGTGAAGTGAAAACGATCGGCTGGTCGGCGGTGCCTACTGCTACGAGCTTGGCATCGCGCTCGACGATCAGCGCGCCTTGTGAAGCGTAATCGCCTTTAATTACGGTGCCCGCCTGGATGGTGACGGTTGCGCCGGCTTTTACATAAACCCATCCGTTGAGGATGTAAATGTTGTTGTTCGTCCACGTTTCGTTCGCCGTAATGTTGCCCGTTTTGATGATCTGGGCATCGAGGCCGAGAAAACCGGAAGCGAGCAAACCACAGGTGAGTAGGAACTTTTTCATGTTGTTTGTCGTTAGTGAGATGTTCTGTTTCTGATTTGAAATTCGGAGCAAAACTATCCGCAGCGGATGACGGAAGTATGAATGGGGCTTTATATAAATGTTAGCGTGCGTTACCGGCGTGTGAAGAAAATCGCGCGGAAAAAAGTTTTGGTTAACGCTGGCGTAATAGAAGAGAGCGAAACAAAAAACAAATCCCGAAGACTGTTGTGCTCTTCGGGATTTACTTTTTTTTCAAAAGCTTTTAATTCGGCAGGCGCACCGTTACGCCCAGCGTGTAATACGTGCCGCGCTTGAAATACTGCATGCGCTGATCGGTGTTGCGGTTCAGCTTGCCGTCGCCGTCCGCATCCTGCATCAGCAGCGTTTCCTGGTTGAGCAGGTCGGTGATGTTGAGTCGCACGTCGATGTTGTTTTTGCTGCCGAATGTTTTGACGACTGCGAAATCGAGCTGGTGGCGCGGCATCTCGTAGACTTCCGGGATACCCGGCACACCCACGATCACAACGCGCGGGCCGATCACGTTGTACATCGCATTGATCTGCAAACGCAGCGAATCGTTCTGGTAGAACAAACCGGCATTGATGATCCACGGCGACTGTCCCATCATCGGGCGCGTGCTGCCGACGGTGTCGAGCTTGATCCTGCTGTCGATCCACGCGGCGTTGGCGACGACACCGATGTTGCGAATCACGGGAATGTTCAGGCTGTCGAGACGTTTGCGCACTTCGATCTCGGCGCCGTAGTTGTCGGCGCGCGGCGCGTTGCCCCAGGTGAAGCTGCGCGTTCCGCCCGAACCAACACCGGGAACGAAATACACTTCGATCGGGTTGATGAATTTTTTGTAGAAGAGACCGACGGTGATGTTCTCGCCGGAACGCGGATAAAATTCCCAGCGCAGATCGTAATTGTCGACCGTTGCGATTTTCAAATTCTCGTTGCCGGTGTTGATCGAATTGAAAACGAAATCGTAGAAGTAGAACGGCGCGATCTCGCGGAACTCGGGACGGTTCAGCGTTTTTCCGTAAGAGACGCGGCCCACCATGCGATCGGTAAGGTTGAACGCGATGTTGACGGACGGCAGGAAGCTCGTGATGTTGTTGATCACGATCGCCGTGTCGTTGCTGTTCGTCTTGTGGCTGTGCAGCTGCTGGTCGTTGTGCTCCACGCGCAGGCCGCCGCTCACACGTACCCGTTCGTGCGGTTGCAGATCGTTCTTGCCGGTGAAATGTCCGAACGGAAGAATAACCATCACGTAACCCGCCTGCAGTTTGTTCGACGCTTTGTACTGGTCCGACAAGCTCGTCTTTTCACTGATCTGGAGACCGTTCGTGCTGTCGATGTTCGCAGTGTTGAACAGCGTATTGATCGGCGAAACGAGCAGCTCCGAATTGCTGTACGTTTGGATCGACGCAGCTTTGTAAGCGATGTTGCGCACTCGGAAATCACGCTCTTTGTCTTCTGCGTAAACACCAGCTTTTACTGTAAAGCTGTAAGCGTTCGAATCTTTGCCGAGCGTAACGATCTGCTGGAAATTCGCATTCGCCGCTTTGATGTCTTCCACCAGCCACATGTAAATGCGTCCCATGAACGAAGGCGTCGGCGCGCTGGTCACGTACACGTAAAACGGATCGTCGGCCTGCGCGGAAAAATCTTTGTAATAATGCACGCGTTTCCAGTCCGGGTCCTGCCGGCGGGAAAGCGAATACGCGGCCGTCCAGTCGAACTGCGTACGCTTGTTGTTGAAGTAATGCTGTCCGCCGAGCTGCCCGGTGTAAATCGTGCGTTGCGTGTAGTGGTACGAATAATCCTGGTGGAAATTCGCTTCTTCCATGTTGCGGCCGGTGCGCAGGCTCGTTTCGTTATCACCCATCTGGTTGAACAGGTTCTTGAACGTGATGTGCTGGTTGCCTGCTTTCCCGAAACGAAGCGCGTTGTTCTGCACCAAAGCCAGGCGCACCGATTGTCGCCCGACGAGATCTTCATAAGAGAAAATCGTGTCGCTCGAATGCGTGCTCGCCGAATACGTATTGTAATCGAGGCGATAGCTGGTGAACGACGAATACGTATTGGAATAGTTAATGCCGGTAATGTTGCCGAACTGGAAACCGTTGTGATCTTTCGAACCCGCTTTGCTGTAACGGTAATTCCACGTCATGTTGAAGCGGTTGTCGACCGGCGCATTGAACGTTTGATACGTCCAGTTGTCCGGCATCTCACGGCCGAGCTGCTGCAGCGTGGATTTGCTGGTGACTTTCGCAAGATCTTCCGGGAAGCCGGCAGGCAGCGCGCGCGAGTTGGCGCCGAATCCGAATGCGTCGGAAGAAGTGCCTTTGTTCAGGATGATCGGCTGCATCGTAGTGCCGCTGCGGAATCCCGCCTGGTAGTTCACGTTGATGCCGGAATGGTCGGGAATCTCCGTCGTATTGATGCGGATGACGCCGCCTGCAAATTCGCCGGGAAGATCGGGCGACGGCGATTTATAGATGAGAAAGTTGTCGATCATCGCGCTCGGCACAAGATCGAACGAAAACGATTTAACATCCGACTCCACAGAAGGCGCGAGCACGCTGTTCAGCAAAACGGAATTGTAACGTTCGGAAAGACCGCGCACCACCACGAAGCGATTGTCGACAAGCGTAACGCCCGGCAATCGTTTAGCGACTTCACCGGCATTCGTCACGGGCGTTTTGGCAATTTCGCTGCTGCCCGTTCCGTCAACGACCGCGTTGCCTTTACGGATCGTGTCGAGGATGGCGCCCTGCGCGCTGGTGGGGCGATAATCGATGAACGTAAAGGTTGTTGCGCCCGAATCCAGGTTGTTTTTTGACGCATCCAACACGAAGTCGAGCGGCGTGGATTTTCCGGCTTCCACTTTTACGCCGGAGATGGTGACCGGCGAATAACCGAAGAATTTACAAGTGATGGAATACGTGCCGGGCGCGATGCGGATCGAATATTTTCCGTCGAAATCGGTTTGCGCGCCTGCAGCGATGCTGTCCACTTTTACGACAGCGCCTACTACCGGTCCCGGCAACCCGACAGCCGGTTTTTCAGTTACAACGCCGGTGACTGTACCGGTTTGCGCGTAACTTGCAGTAACCATACTCGTAATAACAATCAGGGTTAACAGGAATCTCATGCTGGTAGTTTTTTAACCCCGCAAAGAAACCGGTGGCGAATGACCCGTCTATTAAAACAAGATGAACATGATGTAAACTGCCGGGTTAAATTAAGGTTGCTTTCAGCCAGAACTTAATCTTCCGTTAACATAGGCCGTTAAAAGACCGCCTTACCTTTGTAACCGAATAAGAACTATATGACAACCTTTTCCCACAAGATCTTACTGGTTGACGACGAGCAGGACATCCTGGAATTCCTGGGATACAACCTCCGCAAAGAAGGATACACAGTGTTTACGGCCGACAACGGCGAAACGGCGATCGCTCTTGCGAAAAAGGAGCTGCCGCACCTGGTGCTCCTCGACGTGATGATGCCGGGTCTCGATGGAATCGAAGTTTGTCGCGAGTTGCGCAGTGCGCCTGGAATGGAAGATGTAGTGATTGCTTTCCTCACCGCACGCAGCGAAGATTATTCGCACATCGCAGGCTTCGATGCCGGCGCCGACGATTACATCAACAAACCGATCAAGCCGCGTGTGCTGATCAGCCGCATCAAAGCGTTGCTCCGCCGGTATCCTGGCGCGAAAGACGGCGAAGTGATGGACATGGGCGGCCTGCGCATCGATCGTGAAAGTTATCTCGTCTACAAAGACGGCAATGAAATATCGCTACCGCGAAAAGAATTCGAACTGCTCTCCCTCCTGGCGTCCAAACCCGGGAAAGTCTTCGCCCGCGAAGAAATTCTCGACAGGGTCTGGGGAGGTGAAGTCATCGTCGGAGACCGCACGATCGACGTGCATATCCGCAAACTCCGCGAAAAGATCGGAGAGGACTTCATCAAAACGGTCAAGGGAGTCGGCTACAAATTCGAATTCTGATTGTACTGATGCGCGCAGAGACGCTGCGCGTTGTTGAACCACATAGGAACATAGAAACACATAGAAAGCAAACTATGTGAAACTATGTTTCTATGTGGTTTTTTTCATCTGCACATCAATGCGCATCCAGCCAATTGGAACCTGTGCCGATTCCTACTTCGATCGGAACACTCATCGGAAGCGCATTGCGCATCGCTTCTTCGATCACCGGCTTTACTTTTTCCACTTCATCGTGCGGAACGTCGAAGACTAATTCGTCGTGTACCTGCAGCAGCAGTTTCGTTTTGAAATTTCCTTCCTGCAGCGCTTTATGTACGCGGATCATTGCGAGCTTAATCATGTCGGCGGCTGAGCCCTGGATCGGTGCGTTGATGGCGTTGCGCTCGGCGAAACCACGCACCACCGCATTCGCAGAGTTGATGTCGCGCAGGTAACGGCGGCGCCCGCGGATCGTTTGCACGTAACCGTATTCGCGCGCGAAGTTCACCATGTCGTCCATGTATTTCTGGATGCCCGGGAACTGCTTCTTGTAGTTGTCGATGATCTCTTTCGCTTCCGTGCGCGAGATGCCGAGATTTTCGGCGAGACCGAATGCGCCCTGGCCGTAGATGATGCCGAAGTTCACGCTCTTCGCTTTGTAGCGCATTTCTTTCGTGACGTCGGCTTCTGCTACGTTGTACACTTTCGCTGCAGTAGCCGTGTGAATGTCGACGCCCGAGCGGAACGCTTCGCACATATTCGGGTCGCCGCTGATGGAAGCGACGATGCGCAATTCGATCTGCGAATAGTCGGCGCTCAGCAGCGTGTGGTTTTCATCGCGTGGGATAAACGCTTTGCGGATCTCGCGGCCTTTCGCCGAACGGATCGGGATGTTCTGAAGGTTCGGATTGTCGGAGCTCAGTCGTCCCGTTGCCGCTACGACCTGGTTGAAGGAAGTGTGAATGCGTCCCGTTTGCGGGCTCACCATCTGCGGCAGCGAATCGACGTACGTGCTCTTCAACTTCACCATCTCGCGGTACTCGAGAATCTTCGCGATGATCGGGTGCTTGTGGATGAGCTTCTGCAGGATGTCTTCGCTCGTCGCGTATTGCCCGGTGCGCGTTTTCTTCGCTTTGTCCGAAACCTTCAGCACTTCGAAGAGAATATCGCCCACCTGTTTCGGCGAAGAAATATTGAACGGCGTTCCCGCGAGCTCCTGGATCTCTTTGTCGATGGCGATGATGTCGCGCTCGAGCTCGGCGGAATAACGGTGCAGCACTTCCGTGTCGAGACGAATGCCTTCGCGTTCCATGTCGGCGAGTACGGGCACCAGCGGAATTTCGATCTTCTCGAAAACTTCCAGCGCATTCGCAGCGCCGAGTTGCGGCTCGAATATTTCACGCAGCTGCGCGGTGATGTCGGCATCTTCCGCAGCGTACTCCGCGATCTTCTCCAGCGGCACGTCGCGCATCGTCAGCTGCGATTTTCCCTTTTTGCCGATGAGCGTTTCGATGCTGACCGGCGAATAGTTGAGATACGTTTCCGCCAGCAGGTCCATGCCGTGACGCATGTCGGGGTTCAGCAGGTAATGCGCGATCATCGTGTCGAACAGCGCGCCGTTGATCGTGACGCCGTAACGCTGCAGCACGCTGAGATCGTACTTGATGTTCTGTCCCGTCTTGCCGATGTTCGGATCTGCGAAAACCGCTTTGAACTCATCCACGACAGCCTGCGCTTCGTTGCGGTCGGCCGGGACAGGAACGTACCACGCTTCGTGCTTCACCCACGCGAAGGAAAAACCGACAAGCTCTGCCGTCAGCGTATCGAGGCCGGTCGTTTCCGTGTCGAAGCAAAATACGGGCAATTGCGCAAGTCGCTGTGCGAGGCCGTGGCGTTTCTCCGCCGTATCGGCAATGTGATAACTGTGCTCCGTATCGGCGATCGTTTTGAAAATTTTCTCTTCTGCAGGAGCAATCTCTTCGTCAACAGCGCCGCCGGTATGACCGAAGATGTCGATCTGTCCCGGCTTTGTTTTTTTCGAAGCGCCGGAAACGGCAACGGCTTCTTCTTCTCCGGCAGCGACGAGCTCTTCACCGAGCAGCGTTTGCGCCAGGCGACGGAATTCCAGCTCGGTGAACAGCGTCTTTACTTTCTCGCGATCGATCTCTTTCATGCGCAGCTGTTCCTCGTCGAAATTCACCGGCGCATCGAGGATGATCGTGGCGAGACGGCGGGAGAACAGCGCCTGCTCTTTTCCTTCTTCGACTTTCTCTTTCAGCTTTCCTTTCAGCTTGTCGGTGTTCGCGATGAGATTTTCGACGCTGCCGAATTCCTGGACGAGCGACATCGCGGTTTTTTCGCCGATGCCTTTAATGCCCGGGATGTTGTCGACGCTGTCGCCCATGAGGCCGAGAATGTCGA
>CAMLEF010000236.1 GCA_946478675.1 uncultured Flavobacteriales bacterium
TTCGCCGACGTCCGCGCCATCATGCGCGAAATGGGCAAGGCGATGATGGGCACCGGCGAAGCCTCCGGCGAGAAGCGCGCGCTGCGCTCGGCCGAGGCCGCGATCGCCAATCCGCTGATCGACGACGTGTCGATGAAGGGCGCGCGTGGGCTTCTGATCTCGATCACCGGCGGCAAGGACCTGACGCTGTATGAGGTCGATGAAGCCGCCGGCCGCACCTGCGTATTCGAATTTTTCGCGCTCGTGAAAGGAACGGATCTTCGGCTGGCAAGCGGCAATGGAAGCGTCCGCATCCATCAGCGCGATCACCGGTTCGATCCAGCCCGGCGTCACTTCTACATCCGAATTCAGCAATACAAAATATTCGGCATCGACCTGCTTCAACGCATCGTTGTAGCCTTTCGAGAAGCCGCCGTTTTCGGAATTCTGAATGACACGAAGCGTGGGATAATGCGCGCGCAGCCAGGAAACGGAGTCGTCGGAGGAAGCGTTATCTGCAATGATCACTTCTGCAGAAGTCGTGTGGGCAACGACCGAAGGAAGAAACTGCTCGAGGAATTTTCTGCCGTTCCAGTTGAGAATGACGACCGCTGTTTTTGCCACGGCGCTAAGGTAAGGAATAACGGATGTCAGCCTTCGGTACGCTTCGCTACTCTGTCTGACATCCGTGTTCAATTCATTAGTGCGGGTCTTTGTACCAGTCGTCGGAATGGCCGCCGTATTGCGGGTTCGACTGCTGCTGGTCGACGTTGTTGGTGGGACGGTCGCGGCGGACGAGACGCATGCGCCAGTTGTCGTCGCGCACTTCGCCACGCGCATCGGAATGGATCAGCACGAGGTTGTTGGTGACTAGGTCGAAATCGGCGAAGACGAATTTCTTGTTGGTCTGCGTCGTGTTCGACGGCTGGTTGACGTTGTGATCGCCGTAGCTGCCGCGGATGGTGTAATACTGCCAGATCTCGTACGGGTAAGAGCTCGGCTCGTCATTCACAACGACGCGCTGGTCGGGCGGACCGTACTGGAGATACACGCGGCCGCGATCGGTGTCGTAGCCTTTCAGCGTTTGCGTGCCGAACTGTTCATTCACTTTTTTCACTTCCACCATGTACTTCTTGTAATCCGCTTCGGGATTCGTTTCGTTGCGCGCGAGCCAAAAGTTGTAGAGGTACTGCTGCATCAGCTTCACGTCGCCGGCCTTGATGCGGTTTTCAGCGAACTCCACTTCTGCGGTGGTGCTGATCGGGCGAAGGCTGCGGATAATGTCGATGAGCGTGTCTTTGTTCGTGATCTTTCCTGCGAACGTATTCGTCACGTCAAGCGCGGCAAGATCATCGAGCTGGTGCGTGACACCCGGGTTGAAACGTTCGAACGGCGATTTGCGCATCGCGAGCAAACGGTTGGAAGCATTGCGCACTTCCACGACGAGGTTGTAGCTGCCCGAAGGAAGTTTCGTGATGTTAAAGGCGTAGATGAACGAATTGATTTTTTGCGGAGAAAGTTTCGTGAAGCCGTTGTAATCCGTCATGCGCGAACCGGTCGACGATTCGATGTAATACATGACGACGTAACGGTCTTCCGGTTTCATCACGTTCTGCGTATTGTAGATCTCGCCGTAAAAACGCAGCTGTTCCATGTTTTCCGGGAAGAACGAAGAAACGTACGGCACCAGGTCGTAACCGCTTTTGCTGAGCTGCGTCTGTCCGCCGGAAGGAGCGAACGATTCGAGGAACTCAAGATGCGAAAGGCTGACGGAGTCCGGGTCGATGTCGACGATGACGCTGCGCCAGTTGGTGATCGGGCGCTGCGGCTGGCGGTTGAGATCGGTGAGCGTGATCTGCATTGAATATAATCCGACGGGCAGCGGGATACGCTGAAGATCGAGAAAGTTGACGGTCTTCGAAGAGTCGTCGACTTCGGGGCTGTTGAGCACGTAACGTTTGGCAGCGCGGATGGAATCATCGGACGTGAAGGTCAGCAGCACGTCGACAGCCGCCTGGTATTTGCCGGATTTGTTTTTGACATACGTGACGGAGTTGCCGATCACGGAGAGATAGGTTTCAACGTAGTTTTTGTGGTCGGGCGTGCTGAAGGCGCACCAGGTCATGTTGGCGGTCAGTTCGCGTCCCGAAACTGAAAGCGCGGTAGCCAGGAAAGCGGTCAGGAAAAGCAGGCGTTTCATATGCACTTGGTCGGTTTTTTCCGCGGCAAAAGGAGGATGGGAGCAATGCCGCAATTCGCAATAAAGATACGAAGAAAACGACGGAGGTACCGGAATTCCCGCCTGCGCAACGACCGGTTAACGACCGGATGCTTCCGCTTATAAAAAAAGACTCCCGGCCAAAGGTGACCGGGAGAATCGTCTGTCGCATCAAGGGACACTACAACCCCTGGTGCAGCAGCTTGCCGCTAAGATTTCCTTCCGTCGTTTCCAGCGTATAGAAATACATTCCTTTTTTCAGGAAAGAAAGATCAATCGTCAGATTCTGTTCGCCACTGCTTTCTATGCGGACAGGTTCGGTTACCGCTCTTCCGCTTACGTCGGTGAGCCGAAATACTGCAGTGCCGTTTTGCGGGAGCGTGAAATGTACATGTGCCACATCCTGCGCAGGCGTCGGTGAAATGGAAAAACCGAGTTTTGATGCCAACGGGATTTCAATGCCGCTGGCCGATGTGTAGACTTTCAAATAAGGACGGAGCGCGACAGTGGTATCATCCGAAGTGCTGGACCCGAAATACACCGCCGCGTTATTGCAGCCCACCGTAGTGGAATAAATCGAAAAACCGTTGTTGGGAACCGTTCCGTTTTTCCAAAGCAGGTAAGTGCTCGTGATATTGTATTCGCGCGTTCCGAAACTGTTGGGAAAGGAGATGTTGATCGGCCCGTAAAATGCCGTGTCGGTTGACGGCGGGCTTTGATAGTTGACGGTCATTTCATCCCATGCGGATGTGATCCTTGCGAAGTAAAAATCAGCGTTACAATTTGAGAGGCAGTAATTCGTGTGGTCGGGATGCGTGACGCCGAACACAACCGAATCTACTGTGGAAGGAAGCGATGAAACATCGAACTGGATATACGCAACGGCATGCGTGCTGTTGCAATTGCTGACCGGTAAAGCCACCATGCTGGGATTGGAACCATAATTCATCGCAGGATCGCCTTCGTAAATAAAAGCGTCTTTCCCTGTAGTCATCCCGCCCTGGTCACTTCCGTCGTTTGCGCCGGCTGATGGCTTGAACGTGATCACCGTTTGCTGCGCCTGGAGCATCACTGAAAAAAGGAAAGGGGCAAGGAGAAGGGTAATTTGTTTCATAGGGTTGTTCTTTGTGCGAAAATAGAACTGCGCTAAATGGTGTTTAATGATCATCGTCAAGCGAGGCTGTGATCCTGCGCACCGGGTGCACGCAAAAAAAAATCCCCGCACGTTGCCGCACGGGGATTGAAAATTCCAGGAAGAAAAATTACCTGCGGATCACCAGTCGTCCGTTGGAGACGCCGTTGCTCGTCGTGAAGCGCGCTACGTAAACGCCTTCCGCAACATTCGCCACGTTGATCTCCTGGCGGGATGCGGTGATCGTTTGCGTGAGCACTACTTGTCCGTTCACGTTCAGCAGCTCGAGCGTTCCGTTTTTATCCGAAGAGAACCAGAAGCTGCCGCTTGCAGGATTCGGGAACAGTTCGAATGCCGTTGCGCCTTTCTCGTCGATGCCGACGCAGGGGCTGACCGTTACGGTGTCAAAAGCAGAACCGACGCAGCCGTTCGTATCGGTGTAGTAATACATGATTGACTGGATGCCGTTGCCTGCTGCTGACGGATCAAACGTAGAACCGGTTACGCCGTTACCATTCCACGAACCGCCTGCAGGAGATTCGCCGGAAAGCGTGTAGTTCGCATCCGCTGCGCAAACCGTCGCCGGCATCGTGAGGTTCAGCGTGACTACCGGGTTCGGCTGAACCGTAACCGTGAAGGAACACGTGTCGGTGTTGCCCGAGCCGTCGGTGGCTACGAAGCTGATGGTGTAAATGCCGGGCGTCAGCGTGGAGCCGACAGCCGGTCCCTGGATCTGGTTTACGCTGGTGGTGCTGCAGTTGTCCATTGCCGAAGGCGTATTGAACATCAGCACGTCGGGACACATCGACATGTTTGCCAGGCAATCGAGGAATTGCGGCGCTTCGTTGTCGACGACGGTCACCGTTTGCGTGCAGGTGGCAGGATTGCCGTGCACGTCGATAGCGGTCCACGTTACGGTTGTTGCTCCGAGCGGGAACGTGGCTGGTGCATCATTCGTCAATGCAGCGATGCCGCAATTGTCGGTCGCTGCACTGGTGCCGATCGCTACGCTGCTTGCGGAACATTGGCCCGGATCAGCAGTAACGGTAATGTTGGCTGCGCAGATCATCGCCGGCGCTTCGTTGTCCGTAACGGTAATGTCGAAGGACGCAGACGCCGTATTGCCGGAAGGATCGACGGCAGCGTACGTAACGGTGGTGGTTCCGACCGGGAACTGATCGCCGCTGTTGTAGTTCGAAGTAGCTGTGACGCTGCAGTTGTCGGTGATGGACGGTGCGGTCCACGTTACAACTGCTCCACAGCTGCCTGAATCGTTATTGACGGAAATGTTGCCCGGCATCGAAGCGATCACCGGGAGCTCGTTGTCCACTACCACAACGTCGAAGCTGCAAGATGCGGTATTGCCGAACGCATCGGAAGCGGTGAAGGTGTTCGTCGTTGTGCCAACCGGGAAGATCGATCCTGAAGGAAGACCTGCCGTTTGTGAATAGGTAGCGGTTGCTGCGCCGTTGTAAGAGATCACGGCGAGACCATTGCCGACGTGGCCACCCTGCTGCATCGTGACGTTGGTTGCTGCGGGAAGCACATAGCTGCTGCCGCCGCCGCCGCCGCGACAGTTGCCGCTGCCTGCGCCGCCGTACCAGCCGCCGCCGCCGCCGTAACCTTCACAGCCGCATCCGGAAGGAGCGCCGCCGTAACCGAATCCGCCCGTTACGGAAGGATTGTTGAAGGAAACGCAGGTACCGTTGCCGCTGGAGCTTTGCGTGCCGCCTTCGCCGCCGGGATTCGTCGCGTAGTCCGGATCACGGTAGCCGTTGCCGCCGGTGAGTCCGCCGCCGAGTCCGCCGACAACGTGCAGTGCGCTCCAGTAGCCTGCGCCACCGGCACCGCCAGCAACGATGATGCGGTCATTTAACGAGGTGCCGCCCTGGCGAACATCGGTTGCGCCGCCGCCGCCTTGTCCTGCGCCTTCACCGTTTCCGCCGCCGTTAAAGCCGCCGGTGATGCCGTTGGGCTGCTGGCCGACATAGATGTAAAGTGTTTCGCCGGGTGTAACGGCAAAATCAGCTTTGGTGTAACCGCCGTAGTTGACGTTGTTCACCCAGTTGGCGCCGCCTTGTGCGCCCCAGGTTTCGATCGTCACGGAGGTGACGCCGGCAGGAACCACGTAGGTTTGCGTTGCGCCGGAGTAGAAGAACGTATCCGAAACGGTGCCGACGCAGGTCGTGTTGACGACCGGTGCATTGAAGTTGACCACCGCGCCGCACGAGCCGGAAGTCGTCGTGTTGACGGCGGGAGGGCACGCGATGGTGAGGCATTGCGCTGACAAACGGAATGCTCCGAATGCAGCTATGCCCAACGTGAGTAAGGTTTTTTTCATAGAGGAAAGTTTGCCTGGTTAGAGTGACTAAAGATAAGTAAACCGGGAAACTCACCTTATATGAGAATGGGATTTGGAGCAAACTTTATTTGTCAATTGCTACAATCTATTCGCAGGAAAAGCAGGCAAAGACATTCCGCTGCGGCTTTTTTATTGCGCAGAAGTTTTTGAAAAAAGAAACAATAATCCGCCGAGCAGCAGGATGACGATCGCAGCAGAAAGGATCGCAGGCTGCATCCAGGAAACGTAACCGATGATGAGCAGCTGCGTGACGATCCAGCCGAGCAGGATGATGCCGGTGAGCAGGCTCGCGTACGGAGCAAGTCGTGCGTTACGGAAAACGGCAATGGAAGAAAAGAGCGTGCTTCCGCCAACGACAAAAAGCAGGATGAGGCTCGGGATGAAATAGGAGTGGAACGGGCTTCCTTCGAGCCATTCCTGCGGAACGTTTTCTGCACCGGCAAGACCGTACCATCCGCCGCCGATGGCATTGATGCAAATGATGAGCAGCAGGATTCCGAGGGAAATGCGAAGAACTTTTTTCATAAGGGGCGATAATGCTTCACAAAAATATCCGCGCGAAAAGGAATGCAACGACAGCAGCCGTCAGCAACCGGGCTGATGTTGATCAGCCGGAATTATTCTGAAATGCATGTTTTTTTCATCGCACGATAAGTGCTGCCGATGTTGCCGAAGCAATGGAGTCGTTCGTTTCGATAAAAAACGGATCGTGCGTAAAGAGAGAAACTGCCTATTAGCGAATTGCCGTGCGTCGCGTTGTTGGTGACGCCGGAAGATTTTGTTTCGGAATTTTTACAGGCCGTACAAAGCAGGGCGGGGCAGAGGAGCAGGAGCAAACCGGCGCATGAGTAAATGCAGGAAACGGCACTATCTTTTTCCCCGGCGGCAAATGGCTGCGTTCATTTGTTATTTTTGCGCCTCTTCAATGGCACTGATCGTAAAAGACTCACAGATACCCGGGGCAGGCAAAGGCCTGTTCACCACCACGCTGATCCGCAAAGGACAGAAGGTGGTCGAATACCGCGGAGAAATCATCGACAACAAAGAATACTGGCGCCGCGTGAAGCGGGAAGAAGATTATTACGTGATGGAGCTCAAGCCCAATCGCAGCATCGACGCCATGTATACGAAGCAATTCAAGGCGCGTTATGCGAATGACGCTGCCGGAATTTCGCGCGTGAAAGGGCTCAGCAACAACTGCGACTACGCGGAGCACGACGACAAGATCTACATCGAAGCGCGCCGCGATATTTACCCGGGCGAGGAAATTTTCGTCAATTACACGAAAGGCTATTGGGATTCCGTCCGCTGGCGGCGTTACAAAGCGAAGCAGCGGGAGAAGCGCGCTAAAGAGCGTGCACGTGTGAGAGCGGCGAAGGAAAAAGCGAAAGCAAAAGCGACGCGGGCCAAAGCAAAAGCTAAAAAGGCGAAAGCGGCACGACGCAAATAATTGAAAAGCCCCGGCACTGCTGACCGGGGCTTTTTGTTGGACAAATCTCAAGGACAAATTCGCATCACACGCGCAATGCCCCGCGGAACCCGCGCGCTGCGTAATAACTCTGTGCGCCGTTGTGATAGGTGAACACGTGCTCGTAACGACGATCGCAGAACAGCGCGCCGCCGTGTTTGCGGATGGCTTCCGGCGTCAGTATCCAGCTCGACGTTTTCGCATCAAATTTTCCGAGCTGCTGCAGGAAGCGGTACTCTTCTTCGTTCAGCAATTCGATGCCCATGG
>CAMLEF010000237.1 GCA_946478675.1 uncultured Flavobacteriales bacterium
ATCGCAGTAACCGCAGGCGCAACGGCAGTTACCTGCCACGGCAGCAACGATGGTTCCGCATTTGTTACTTCACAGATCGGCGGCACCGGCACGTTTGTTTACAGCCTTAACAACACCAACTTCCAGTCGTCGAATACCTTCAACGGCCTGACGGCAGGCAACTATACGATTTACGTGCGTGACGTTGCCGGTTGCACGGGCACCGCTACGGTAACGGTTACCGAACCTGCTGCGCTTGCAGCAACGGCAACTGTAACCAACGCAGCCTGCAACGGTGAATACAACGGTTCAATTACCGTAAACGTTACCGGTGGCATCCCGGGCTACAGCTACAGCATCGACGGAGAAAACTTCCAGTCGTCGAACGTCTTCAACGAACTTCCCTCTGGTTCTTACACCATCACGGTCGTTGATCAGAACGGCGAAAGCTCCTGCCAGACTTCAGTAGTGGCTAACATTACACAGCCCACGCTGATCGGTGCAACTATCACCACCGGTTCTTCTACCTGCGGCAACTCCAATGGTACACTCCTCGTAGTGGCCAGCGGCGGCTCAGGCTCCGGTTACCAGTACAGCCTCGACGGTGTTAACTTCTCTTCAGGTAACTCGTTCAGCAACCTCCAGTCCGGCAATTACAACATCGTGATCACCGACGGTACAGGCTGCATGAATGTCTTCACCGCTTCCATCAACGATGCGAACGGTCCTTCCATCACCTCGATCAGCCACACCAACGCTTCCTGCAATGGCAGCTCGGACGGCACGATCACGATCAACACGGTCACCGGCGGCAGCGGCACGCTCTATTACAGCGTGAACGGTTCTACCTGGCAGACTTCAACCAACTTCTCCGGTCTTGATGCAGGCTCTTACAGCGTGCTTGTAAAAGACGCGAACGGTTGCGTTGGCCAGACGAACGTCCTCATCACTGAGCCGTCCCCGATCATTGTTACCACGACCACCACGGATGTTACCTGCAACGGCAGCAACAGCGGCAGCGTAACCATCAACGCAGCTGGTGGCGCAGGCACGCTCGCATACGATCTCGACGATGAGATCAATTACCAGTCGAGCAACGTGTTCAACAACCTTTACGCAGGCACTTACCTTGCTATCGTTCGCGATGCGGCAGGATGCCTTGGCACCACGTATTTCACCATCAATGAACCGGTGGCGATCACCATGAACGTTGGTGTGCTTAACGTAATGTGCAATGGCGGAACGGACGGTGCGATCTACGTGTTCGCATCCGGTGGCACGGGCACGCTCCAGTACAGCCTCGATGGCGTAAACTACCAGTCCAGCTACATCTTCACCGGACTTGCTGCAGGCAACTACACGGTCTTCGTGAGAGATGCGAACGGATGCGTGAAAGTGCTGAACCGCACCATTTCCCAGCCGGCTGCACTTACCGTGACTTCAACTGTAACCGACGTTGTCTGCTCCGGCGGTAACGACGGCGTAGTCGATCTGCACGTAACCGGCGGTACCACTCCGTATTCCTTCAGCTGGTCGAACGATGCCACCACCGAAGACATCTTCAACCTGGGCGCAGGTACGTACTCAGTAACGGTGACCGATAACAACGGTTGTTCTTATGCACAATCGTTCACCATCAACCAGCCGGCGAACCCGCTGATCGTTAACGGTGCGATCACCAACGCATCCGGACAGATCACTGCAGACGGCAGCGTGGATATCACGATCACCGGCGGTTCTGCTCCGTATACGTTCCTGTGGAGCAACGGCGCTACCACCGAGGATATTTCCAGCGTGACCCCGGGTGTCTATACCGTTGCCATCACTGATGCGAACGGTTGCGTAACCTCCGGCACGTTCACGGTATCCTTCAACATCGGTATCGCGGATCATAATGCGAACCTTGCTATCTCGCTTTACCCGAACCCGGCGCACGAAAGCTTCACCATCGATGCAGGCAGTGTATCGATCGACAAGCTCGAAGTGCTGGATATGCTCGGCCAGGTGGTTTACTCCTCCGAACCGAAAACCGGCAAAGTGCAGGTGAGCACGGATAACTTCAGCCAGGGCGTTTACTTCGTTCGCATCTACACGAACGGACAGATGAGCACCCGTCGCATGGAAGTTTCCAAATAAGCAACGGTTCATCCTTGAAAAGCGGGCGGGTTTTACCTGCCCGCTTTTTTTATGACCAATGTCAGTTCTGCCCCGGGATGCGGTCATATGCCGTATTTTAAAACAGGTGAACCTTTACCGCACGATTAGCAGTAATCGAAACCCGCTGTTGACAATGCCTGTATCTGCTTGGAAAAATTTTCTTCTTGAGACGTCCGAACTCTCGCGGTTCACCGGGCGTTTTTTTCGTGAAGGCCGTCGCCCGCGCGATTAATTGCGCGAAAGGATCCGGCAATGTTTTTTCATAGGCTATAAATCGCTCGGGCTCGCAGCCGTCACCGCGTTCATCATGGGACTGGTCATCACGATCCAGTCGCGCCCGACGCTGGTGGAATTCGGCGCGGAAGCCTGGTTGCCGAAAATGGTATCGGTGTCGCTCGTGCGCGAGATCGTCCCGGTGATCACCGCGCTCATCTGCGCAGGCAAGATCGGTTCGGGAATAGGAGCGGAGCTGGGCTCGATGCGCGTCACCGAACAGATCGATGCGATGGAAGTTTCCGGCACCAACCCGTATAAATACCTCGTCGTAACGCGTGTGTTCGCCACGATGCTGATGGTGCCCGTGCTCGTGATGATCTCGAACGCGGTTTCCCTCTACGGCAGCTATCTCGGCGCCAACATCCGCGGCGTGATCAGCTGGAAGCTCTTCTGGGGACAGGTGTGGGAAGTGCTTGCCTTCAGCGATCTTCTTCCGGCGCTGCTCAAAACCTTCTTCTTCGGTTTTGCGATCGGCATCGTCGGTTGCTATAAAGGTTATTACACTTCCGGCGGCACCGAGGGCGTAGGTCGTGCGGCCAACGCGGCGGTTGTCATCGCTTCACTGCTGGTATTCGTGCTCGACCTTATCGCGGTCCAGATCACCGATATTCTCAACCTGAACTGATGGAAACGCGGACGAACATATCACAACCTTCCGCTGACGAAGTCATCACCATCAGCGGCGTGCACAAGTCGTTCGGTGAAAACCACGTGCTGCGGAATTTCAACGTCGGGCTGAAGCGCGGAGAGAATCTTGTCGTGCTCGGTAAATCCGGTTCAGGAAAATCCGTGCTCATCAAATGCATTATCGGCCTCATTCGTCCCGAGCAGGGCTCCATCAAAGCTTTCGGGCAGGAGCTGGTCGGCATGAAGCGGGAGCCGCTCGATAAAATGCGCGTTCGCATCGGCTTTCTTTTCCAGAGCAACGCGCTGTACGATTCGATGACCGTTCGCGAGAACCTCGAATTCCCGCTGCGCCGTCACGGAAAAGAAAAGACGCACGAAGAGATCGACGCGCTCGTGGAAGAAGCGCTCGGCAACGTCGGGCTGCGTCACACGATCGACATGATGCCTTCGGAATTGTCCGGCGGCATGCGCAAACGGATCGCGCTGGCACGCACGCTCATCCTGAAACCGGAAATCATTCTCTACGATGAGCCGACCACCGGTCTCGATCCCGTCACCGCGCGTGAGATCAGCAACCTGATCGTCGAAGTGCAGCATAAATACAACACTTCGGCCATTATCATTTCACACGATATGAATTGCGTGAAGCTTGCTTCCAACCGCGTGGTGCTGCTGCTCGACGGCGCTGCATACGCCTCCGGCAGCTGGAAGGAATTTTCGCAATCGAACGATCCGAAGATCAAACAGTTTTTCGACTGAACGATGAAAAAAGAAACGACAAGAGGAATACGACTCGGAATTTTCGTGCTGGTCGGCACGCTGTTCCTCATCGCCGCACTTTACCTGATCGGCGACAAGCGCAATCTTTTCGGCGGCACGATCCGGCTGCGTGCCGATTTTCACAATGTGAACGGCCTCACTGCCGGCAATAACGTGCGCTTCTCCGGCATCAACGTCGGAACGGTGGAGAGCGTGGAAGTGCTGCCCGGCGGCTCCGTTTCCGTCATCATGCTCATCCAGGAAAAGTATGCGCACATCATCCGCAAGAATGCCATTGCCGCAATCGGAACGGACGGGCTGATGGGCAACAAGCTCGTCAACATCAACTACGTCGACGACCACGGCGAATTTATCCAGGATGGCGATCTGCTGAATACACAAATGCCGATCGATACCGATGAAATGATCCGTACGCTCAGCGGTACGAACGAGAATATGAAAGTCATTACCGACAACCTGCGCACGATCTCCGAAAAGATCAAGAACAGCAATTCGCTCTGGAGCTTTCTCGCCGACACGGTGGTTGCCGATAACGTTCGCCAGGCTGTCGTCAACATTCGTCTCACCGGCGAGCGCACCGCCATCATCACCGGCGATCTCAGCCGCATCACCGGCGACATCCGCGCAGGAAAAGGAACCGTGGGCGCGCTCATCACCGATACCACGCTCAGCGGAAACCTGCGCCAGTCGATCGTCACGATCAAAGCCGTCAGCGATCGCATGGCGCTGGTTACCGGCGACGTGAGCGCAGTGACCGGGCAGGTGAGAAGCGGGCAGGGAACCGTCGGCGCACTGGTCATGGACACGACGCTGGTCGGCAGGCTGAATCAAAGCATCATCAACCTGCAGAACGGCACCGCAGGTTTCAACGAAAACATGGAAGCATTAAAGCACAGCTTTCTCCTGCGGGGCTATTTCCGCAAGCAGGAAAAGAAAAACGCTACACCCAACGCTCAGTAAACAAAGACATGAACACGCCCGCTAAAAATTCCCCGCTCGTCATCGGTGCAACGATCCTCGTCGCACTGGCGGCGCTCTACTTCGGCAAAGTACTTTTCGTTCCGCTATTCTTCGCCGCATTGATCAGCTTTATCCTGTATCCCGTTTGTCACTGGCTCGAGAATAAAGGTTTCTCCCGCTCGCTCGCTATTGGAGTGAGCCTCACGCTGGCGATCCTGCCGGTGGGCGCGATCGTTTACGTGCTCATCCGCCAGGTGATGGAGATTGGCTCCAACTGGACGTTCATCAGCCAGAAGCTGCACCAGGTAACCGGCATGCTCGACCTCCCGGATCCGCAGTCGATGAACACCGGCGAACGCCAGGCCTGGATCAAACAACTGCTGAATAAAAATTCCTCGCAGCTGTTTTCCGGTGTCATGGGCTCTGCCGCGTCGCTCGTACAGGTCGTCATCATCCCGTTTTACGCAGCGCTGATCCTCTATCATCGCCAACGCCTCATTCGGTTTTTGCAATCGCTGTTTCCGGCGGAGCAGGCGGAACGCGTCAAAGCGGTATTGCATGAAACCGTTTTCACGTATTACAATTTCGTGAAAGGCATGCTCATCGTTTATCTCGTCGTCGGCGTGCTCAACAGCGTCGGGCTGGCGCTGCTCGGCATTCCGAATGCGGTCATTTACGGTTTCACAGCATCAATCCTCACGTTCATTCCCTACGTCGGCATCATGATCGGCTCCGTCATGCCCATCATCACGGCGTGGGCGCTGCACGACAGCATTTATTACCCGCTTGGCGTCGTCGCCATCTTTGCATTCGTGCAATTCCTCGAAGCGAACCTCATCTTCCCGTTAGCCGTCAGCGCGCGCATCAAAGTGAATACGCTGGTCACACTGATGGCCATCTTCCTCGGCGGAATCATTTGGGGCGCTACCGGCATGATCCTCTTTATTCCGTTTGTCGCAATCCTGAAGCTCATCGCCGAAAAAACCGATAACCTGCGGCCACTGGCTGATCTGCTGGACGACGACAACGGCAACCGTGAAAAAAAGAAAAACGCATAAAACCTACTCCCATGAAAATTCTCATCAACGACCACCGCAAGCTCTTCGCTATCCAGGAAGAGTTTTCAAAAATGTTTCCGAACCTCGGCCTGCTTTTCTATTCGAAACGCGCGCATGAAAAAGCGGAACATTCCCGGAAAGCCGTGCTGCATGGCGGAGCGACCATCGGCGAATGCCGCATCATTCATGAAAAAGGCGAGCTGACGATTACGCCGCAGATGACCGTAGCCGATCTCGAAGATGCGTTCAGCAGCGTGTACGGCCTCACCGTTGAAGTCGCGACGAAAAAAGGCGACAAACAAACTGTCGTTGAAGACGGGAAAGGCCGGTCGCTCGAAGCGCTGAATGCGAAAGCGTAACGGCGATGGCAGAGATCGAACGGTCCATTGAATTAAAAGCGACGCGCGTGATGCTGCGCAGCGACGGGCTATTGCACATTCATATCCGCTCCGGCGCCGATATGCAACTCGATGATGCGGTCGCGACGTTATCCGCGATGCGCAAATTGGGAAAAGGAAAAAAGTTCCCGGTGCTCATCGATGCTGGCGAGTTTGCAGCTGTCGATAAAGAAGTGCGAATTCTCTCGGCTTCGAGAGAAGGAAATCTCTATACGTTGGCGGATGCGATCGTGCATCAATCTTTTGCGCAGCAGCTCATCGCCAATTTTTACGTGAAGCACAACAAGCCGGTCGTACCGACGCGTATCTTCCGCGATCATCGTTCCGCCGTGCGCTGGCTGAAAACGTTTTTGAAAAAGCCTGCAAGCAAAAAGGACGACCGTTGAAAGTCGTCCTTTTTCATTTTATGCGCGGTAGAACACCGGGTCGCCTTCCAGTGGCGCGAGATCGGATTTAAAACGCTCCAGCAGATCCTGCTCCTGCGGCGTGACCGGCGGGTAGGCCGCGGCAATTTTTTCGGCGACGCGAATGGATTTGGATTTGAGCTCAGGCGAAAGATAGTGGCTGTTCGACCGGATCTCGTTGATCGCCCATTCATAGGCGGTTTCCGCATCCATTTGATCGTGGTCGAGCACGCGAAAAATAATGTCGGAGAGATTGAAGGCATCTTCGTTCCCGCGCAATTCGTTCACTACGATGTCGTGGAACCTGGTGCGTTCTTCCTGCTGTATTTTTCCATCAATGCCCGCCATGGCGTAGGCTACCAGGCCGATCGCATAATGGAGATTTTCGTAAGGAGTCATAGGTAGGAGGGATGAGACAGGTTTATTCCGGATCGCCGGGTTCTTCTTTTTTCGTGTAGAACTCGATGAAGCTTTTGGCGGCCTGCTTCAGGAAATCAAGCACGCTGCTGTGTTCGCCGGAATTGCTTTCGGTTTTGTTGCGTTTGCCCGCGGCCTGTAGAATGGCGTAGGCGAGCTGTGCGCCGATCACGAAGAAGCGGTTCTCGGAAACGGATTCGGCGGTTCTGCGGAAACGCCGCACGATCTGCAGCGGCCAGAAACTTTCTTTCAGCAGCTCGAAGTCGTTGCGAAGCTCCTGCTGCTCCTGTTCGATGCGGAGGGCGAGACGCGCTTTTTCTTTGCGCAGTCCCCGCAGGGT
>CAMLEF010000238.1 GCA_946478675.1 uncultured Flavobacteriales bacterium
CCGAAGCAAACGATGTTCGTGCTGAATGCTGCCACCGGTTGCGGGTAAACGACGACAGGTTTCGTCATCGTGTCGGAACATCCTGCAGCCGTCGTCACGATCAGCTCGGCAGTATACGTTCCGCTCGCGGCATACTGGTGAACGGGATTTTGCGTTGAAGACGTGTTCGCATCACCGAAATCCCATTGCCAGCTCGTCGGCGTTCCGGTGGAAAGATCGCTGAAGGAAGTCGGCTGGCTCGCACACGCCGGATTCGCCGAGAACGACGCGACCGGCAGCGGGTTCACCGTAATCGTTTGTGTTGTCACGCTCGAGCAGCCGCTCGCCACACCTACCGTCAGCGTCACGGTATACGTTCCTGCGGTCGTGTACGTGTGTGAAGTATTCTGCAGCGTATCGACAGGACTGCCGTCACCGAAATCCCAGCTCCAGTTTGTCACTGCGGTAGTTGCGGTCGAATTATCGGTAAACGTCAGCGGCGCATTTTCGCACACGGAAGGATTCACCGTCATCGCTGCCTGTACGGTGTTGCTCACTGTTACGACGTGAAACACCTGGTCGGTACACCCTGCCCCACCCGACACGATCAATGATGCGAGGTACGATCCTGCTGCTGCATATGTGTGCGTCGTGAGCGGACCTGTTGTACTCGTGTTGCTGTCGCCGAAATCCCAGGTCCATGCGCTCGGTGATCCGGTCGACAAATCTGTAAACGTCGTTTGACTGCCGACGCAAACGGTGTCGTACGAAAATTCTGCGACCGGGATTCCCGTCACCGTTACCGGCGCAGTGAATGTGCTGTCGCAACCGCTGGCGTTCGTCACCACAAGTGTAACCGTGTACGTGCCCGGTGTGATGTAGATGTAATTCGGATTCGACGCGAACGAGTTGTTGCCGTCGCCGAAATCCCAATACCAGTTCGTGATCGGCGTCGGATCGGTCGAGAGATCGGTAAAGTTCGTGACGTTGCCGAGACAAACCGCGCTTGCAGAGAACGACGGAACAGGAACCGTATTCACCGTGATCGTCTGGCTCAGCGTATCGATGCAGCCGGCGTTGTTGCCTGCGATGAGCGTGATCGTGTACGTGCCGCCGATCGTGTAAACGTGCGAAGGATCCTGGTTCGGATCAACCGGAGAACCGTCACCGAAATCCCAGGTCCACGTATTCGGCGCGCCTGTTGTCGTATCGGTGAAGGCTACGGCTTGTTGCGCGCAAACCGTTGTCGACGTAAATCCGGCTTGCGGTTGCGGCAGAACAGTTACGGCTTGTGCTGTCGTATCCGTGCAACCGAAAACATTCGACACGATGAGCGTGGTCGTGTAGCTACCGGGAGTCGCATACGTATTCGAAGGCGATTGCGTCGTGTTCAGCGGAGAGCCGTCACCGAAATCCCAGCTCCAGCCGACTGCAGTCGTCGAATTGTCGGTGTATTGCGTAGGATACGTATGACAAGCCGTGCTCGCCGTAAACGCTGCAACAGGATTCGGTCGCACGATGATCGCATGCGAGATGGTATCCGTGCAACCACTTGCATTCGTCACGACGAGCGTCACCGTATACGTTCCCTGCGCGGCATACACGTGCGTGGGCGATTGCGCGGAAGCATTCGGAGAAGCATCACCGAAATTCCAGTTCCAGGCCGCTGCCGAAGTTGAATTATCGACGAAAGAAGAAGCCGCGCCCTGGCAAACAGTATCCGCTGCGAATGCGGCAACCGGCAATGCATACACGGTAACGTTTGTCAAAACAGAATCGGTGCAACCGAATGAATTTTGCGTGATGAGCGTAACAGGATAACTGCCTGCATTCGCATACGTGTGCGAAGGATTCTGCGAGCTGCTCAACGGCGAATTGTCACCGAAATTCCAGCTCCAGCTCGTCGGGGAATTCGTCGTTGCGTCGGAAAAATTCGTCGGCGCTCCGAGACAAGGAACGTTGCTCGTGAACGAAGGAACGGTTCGCGGGTATGCGGTGACGGGAATCGTAATGCTGTTGGTGCAACCCGTCGCGTAACCGGCAGTCAGCGTAACGTTGTACGAGCCGCCGTTTGTATACACGTGATCGGGCGCCGGGTTGTTCGTGTTATCTGTTGTCGCGTCACCGAAATTCCAGACGTACGTCGTCGGGTTGCCGAGCGAGGTGCTGCTGAACGTCGTCGTATCGTTCGCGCAAACGGAAACCGTTGTGAAGTTCGCCGTCGGAACCGGGTTCACCGTAACGACTGCCGTTGTCGTATCCGCGCAACCGCTTCCTGCAGCCGCAATGAGCGTGGCGGTATACGTCCCTGCGCTCGCGTACGTATGCACCGGGTTCTGCGTGTTGCCGTTAGTCGCATCACCGAAATCCCAGCTCCAGCTCACCGGCGAACCTGTCGTCTGGTCGGTGAACGAAGTCGTTTGTCCCGAACACGCTGTCGTGCTCGCGAAGTTGGCAACCGGCACAATGTTCACCGTTACCGGGTGCGAAACGAAGCTGCTGCATCCCGCGAAATTCGTAGCGGTGAGTGTCGCGGTGTAGGTGCCTGCGCTCGCGTACAAATGTCCCGGGCTTTGCGAAGGACTGCTCGTCGCATCACCGAAATTCCATTGCCAGGTAGCAACGCTGCCGACAGTTGTATTCGTAAACATCGTCGTATCGCCGACGCATTCCACCGAAGCGCTGAACGCAACGAACGGAATCGAATCCACCAGCACCGGCGCAGTGATCGTATCACGGCAACCGAAGTTCGTCGTAGCGATCATCGTAACCGTGTAGCTTCCTGCGCCCGTATACGAATGCACCGGATTCGCCGTGGTGCTCGTCGCCGCATCACCGAAATTCCAGCTGTAAGTATTCGTGCCCGTCGAGGTGTTCGTGAAAACGATATTGTTCAATGCGCACACCGTATCGTTGCTCATCGAGAAATCCGCAATCGGAAGCGGATGCACCGTTACCGTGTGTTGCACGCTGTCGGAACAACCGCTGCTGTTCGTCACGAGCAATTGGATCGTGTAGATCGAATCGTTCGCATTCGCGATATACGTTTCCCCCGAAGGATTCTGCGCGTTCGACGTATTGCCGTTGCCGAAAGTCCAGCTGTAGGTATTGCCGGCGCTGTTCGTCGTCGTGTTGTTGAATGTTACGTTCAGCGGCGTGCATCCCGAAGTGGGAACCGCCGTAAACACCGGCACCGGTTTCGGCAGCACCGTGATCGTTACGCTCGTCGTGCTGATGCAACCGAGCACGTTCACCGTCAGCGTTACCGTTTGTGTTCCGGGATTCGGGAACGTGACGGCCGGCGGCGTGTAAGCAGAAGAAGTCGTGGGTGTATTGCCTGCGCCGAAATTCCAGGAATAGCTGCCGCCTGCAGTCGACGTGTTCGTGAAGTTGACAACAAGATCTTCGCAGCCCGAAGTCGGTGCGGCAGAAATCGCAGCGGTCGGCATGGGGTTCACCGTAACAGTCGCCGTTTGCGTGCTCGTTCCGCAATAACCTGTCACCGTCAGCGAAACCGTGTACGTGCCGGGCGTATTGTACGTGATCGTGTGCGGTCCTGCTGTGTTCGCCGTTTGTGCATTGCCGAAATTCCACGCATACGTGAGCTGATCACCATACGACGATTGCGTAAACGTCACACTTCCGCCCTGGCAGATCGTCGTGTTCAATGGCGTGAAGGTGGCCTGCACTGCAGGATGCACAATAATGTTGACAAGCGAATCCCTCGTCCCGCAATGATTCGACACGTATAAATGGATCGAGTGCGTCACCGGGTTGTTGCCGGCCGGAGCAGTAAACGTTTGCGGCCCGATGTTCACCGCGTTCGAAACGTAAACGTTGTCGACGTACCATTGATACGAAAGCGCACCGCCCGTCGACGTGTTGTTCGATGTCACCACCAGCGGCGTACAACCGACGGTCGGCGTTACAGTGAGATTCACATCGGGAATCGTGTCGATGACAATCGTGCGCGTCGCCGTTATCGTTCCGCAGGCATTTCCTGCTGTGAGCGTCACCGTATACGTTCCCTGGTAATACGTTTGCGGCGGCGGGTTGCCCGTGCCGGTAATGATCGTGCTGTTGCCGAAATTCCAGGTGTAATTGTTCGCAGGAGAAACGCCTGTCGATTGGTTCGTGAATGTCACCAGCTGCGGCGAGCAACCCGGGTTGGGCGTCGCTGTAAAATTCACCACCGGCGCACCGACGACCACGATCGGGCTCACTGTCGAAACGGAAGTGTTGCAGTTGTTCGCGGCCGTGAGTGTGATCGTGTACGTTCCCGCGACCGTGTACGTATGTGTAGGCGGCACCGGGCTCGTCGTCGTGATCGGCGGAGAGTTGTCGCCGAAATTCCAGGTGTACGTGTTGGCGTTCTGCGAAGCATTCACCGGCGTCAAGGTCAACGGCAAACAACCCGACATCTGCGCGATCGGCACGCTGAACGAAGCGCCCACGTAACGTTCGAAGATCACGATGATCGTGGAAGTCGCGGTACAACCGTTCGGCCCCGTCGCCGTCATCGTGACCGTGTAGGTGCCGTACGCCGTGTACGTATGCGTGAAAGCCGCGTTCGAAGTCGTCGTATACGGCGCGCTCGCATCGCCGAAATCCCAGGTGTAGCTCACCGCGCCCGTCGTGAAATTCGAGAACGTCACCACGTCGGTCGTTGCCGGGTCACCGGGCAGCAGGCAGTATTGCGTATCACCGTCGCCGTCATCGCCTGCAATGCTCATCGCCGGTATCGCGAGCGCCGTCACCGCCATCGTCGCCGTGCTCGTGCATCCCGCGAAATTCGTCACGGTCAATGTCACCGTATACGTGCCGCCCGCCGCGTACGTGTGCGTCGGGCTCTGCTGCGTGGAAGTGCCCGCATCGCCGAAGTTCCAGGAGTAAGTGGTACCGGCGGCAGTTCCTGTTGAAGTATTCGTAAACGTCACCGGGTTGCCGGCGCACTGGTTGTTCGGCGCAAAGGTGAACGACGCGGTCGGGATGGGCCAGATCTGCACCGTCACGATGCCCGTATCGAGACAGTTGTTCCCCTGTGCCACGACCATAAACGTATAAGTGCCCACCGCCGAAATCGTCGAGTTGTTCGGCGCCGAAAGTCCGCTGGTGTTATCGAACTGCACACCGTTGCGGTACCAGTCGTAAGTAGCGCCTGCAGCACCCGCGCCCGTACTCGTATTCGTGAAAGAGATGGAAACCGGTCCAGGCCCGCAGATGTTGGTTTGCGAGGTAGTGAAGGAAGCGTTGATGTTATTACAGTTGGCAGCGAGGCGCAGGGACGCCGAAAGGGCGATCAGCGTCAGGAAGGCCAGGCGTAAAAATTTCCCCATATGAGGTGGCAGAAGGTGGTTAGGGACCGGATTAAAGCCGGCTTAAAAGTACGTATTCAGCAGCGAAAGGGTTTCTTTTTCAGGCAGAAGCAGGAAATTTTCATGGAATTTTTGGAGAATCAGAGTTAACGCTTAAATTTGCACCCGCTTAACCAAACAACGGCCCGTTCGTCTAGGGGTTAGGACATCAGATTTTCATTCTGGTAACAGGGGTTCGATTCCCCTACGGGCTACGAAACCGGATTTTTCATTGTCTTCAATGATCAATCCGGTTTTTTCTTTGGCATAAACCCCTGTATTCAAAGCAATAAAAGCAAACACTCCGTTAATCCGGCTGGTTCGATATTGCCCATTTTTGTGATCATAACGAATTCCGTCGGGAAAAATGAAATCTTGCAGCTTCGTTTTACCGGAGTAGTCGCTACTTTCCCACAATAGCGCGGCTTTCAGAGCAAGTTCAAGGTTCTTCTCAACATACATTTCGGGGTTCGATAAATTTATTCCGGCCTTTTCGATCTGCTCCAACAGCTCCGCGATTTCACCTTTGAATTTCGTTTCGAACTTCATGTGCATTTCCTTCGGAATTTCCCCAAGTGCAAACCGCTCGTTCAAGGTGTCCAGTTTCTTTTCCAGTTCGGTGATGTTTCTTTTATAGGCAGGTGTAAGTTCGCGGCTTTCTGCGGTCAATTCCTCAACCTTTTCAAGCAGGGCTGTTTTAAGCGGGGCAACTAACTTCTCGTCAATCTGCAATTCACTGAGCACGCCTTTAAAGTGATCGTGCATTAGCTCCGCGCGGCGATTACATTTACAACCCTTTTGGTTGCATTTGTAGTAATACAGCCCTTTCTTCTTTACGATATATCCAGCATAGCCCGTCCCGCAATATTGGCACCTGACAAATGATTTCAGCGGCAGATTGTCGTTTACTTTGTTGTGCGTGTAGCCGTGGTGGTTCTTGCTTTTCTTGGCATTTACTTGAAGGAACAGTTCACGCGATACAATTGGCTTATGCTTCGCCTTAACTACTTCACCTTCGATAAGCGACGAAACAATATAGCCGCAATAGAACGGGTTTCTGAATATCTCCGATAAGCGTTTTGAATTCATCTGTTTCTTAGGCCAGCCTGCTGCAATCAATCGTTCGATGATTTCAACATCGGTGATTGATTGCTGCGCCTTCCATTCAAATGCCTTTTTAATCAACGGCGCAAATTTTTCGTCAGGTACAACTTTTTTCTCACTACCGTCCGCTACATTCTTGTACCCGGCAGGAGCTTTAGTACACCATTCTCCTTTGCGCAGACGCTCCTGCATTCCATCAATTGTTTTCATGCGTCGCTGGTCATTATCATGTTGGGCGAACAGTAGCAACATATTCTGCATAAAAACGCCAGTCGGGTTATGTGTATCAACTGGAGCTGCTACAGAATCAAGATGAATGCCTGAGTTTCGGAGTTTGCGGGTTAACCAAATAGCATTATCGCCGGATCGGGAAAACCTGTCCAGCGTGTAAACGATAATTGTTGAAACGCGATTGCGTTTTGCAAACGCGATCATTTGCGTAAACTCTTTACGTTCGTCCGTCTGGGCACTTTCATAAGTGCCACCGAACGTTCCTACAACGGTTAACCCTTTACGCTGGGCGAACTGCATACATTCACGCTGTTGGATTTCAAGTGAGTTATTTTCCATTTGCTCGGCCGAAGAAACACGCGTATAAATAATTGCATCGCGGTTATTTGTCTTCACGCCCGCACGTTTGTGTTTGGCAAATTTCGTGAAGTCATTGGAGGTTGAAATTGCAGGTATCATTTGGATTATTTTTTTGGTTGTGGATGAATGGTGCGAAGAATGATTTCAGCGTACAGCTTCAATTGTTCGCACAAATATTCAGCCTGTTCATTTGTCAGATTTTCAAGCCCTTTAAATGTTTTGAGCTTTTCGGGTGTCAGCTTTTGAACGTTCGACATTTTCTAAAACGTGCCGCCCGGATCGCGGAATTCGCGTACCGTTGCGTGTTCGCTTTATTACAAAAC
>CAMLEF010000239.1 GCA_946478675.1 uncultured Flavobacteriales bacterium
CGCCTGAACGGAACGGGCAGGGAGACACGGGGACACGGAGTCTTTCTATGCGGTTTCTAAACTCTCCACGAATTCTTCGATCGCATCCATCACCTTTGTGCGTTCTTCTTCGGTAATGCAATACGGCGGCAGCACATACAGCACGTTGCCGAGCGGACGCAGAATGATGCCGCGCTCCTGGAAAAATCCGTGCACGCGATCGGCCAGCGGGTTGAGGTATGAAGTTTCTTCCGGCGTTTTGATCTCGAGCGCAAAAACGGCGCCGCGGTGACGCACTTCTTTTACGGCAGGATGTTTTTCAAAACGGGAAATTTGTCCTGCAAAAAACTCCTGCAGCTCTTCCACGTCGAGCAGCGTTCCTTCTTTTTCAAAAACTTCGAGGCTCGCCAGCGCAGCCGTGCAGGCCAATGGATTTGCCGTATAGGAATGCCCGTGGAAAAACGTTTTCGTGCGGTCCGACGTCAGGAAGGCGCTGTAAATTTCATCGGTGCAGAGCGTGGCGCCGAGCGGGAGGAATCCGCCGGTCAGGCCTTTCGAGAGACAAATGATGTCGGGCTTGTTCACGCAAAAATCCGTGGCGAACATTTTTCCCGTGCGGCCGAAACCCGTCATGACTTCATCGGCGATGGCGGGAACATTTTTCTTTTTGCAAAGCCCGATCATCTCGTCGAGGAACAGCGGCTCGTACATGAGCATGCCGGCAGCGCCCTGGATGAGCGGCTCGAAAATGAAAGCGGCGGTGTTGTCGTCGAGCTCTTTCTTCAGCGCCGACAGCGATTCGCTTTCTCTTCCCAAAACCGGAAGCGGGATATGCACGACGTGAAAAAGATGTTGTTCGAACGCCTGGCTGAACACATTGCGCGCGCCGACGGACATGCTGCCGAACGTATCGCCGTGATAGGCATTTTCGAACGCGATGATCTTCGTGCGCGGCTTTCCGGAATTGTGCCAGTACTGCAGCGCCATCTTCAGCGCAACTTCTACAGACGTCGATCCGTCATCGGAATAAAAGACGCGGTCCATATCGCGCAGCAGCGAGAGTAATTTTTCCGCCAATTCCACGGCAGGCCGATGTGTGTAACCGGAAAAGATCGCATGCTCGAGTGTCCTCACCTGCTCCGCGATTCTTTCCGCGATGTGCGGATGCGCGTGGCCGTGCACGTTCACCCACCACGAAGCGATGCCGTCGATGTAGGCGTTGTTGTTCTCATCGAACAGCAATGCGCCTTCTCCGCGCACGAGGGCGAGCGGCGGTTGTACATTCAGCTGCGGCGTGAACGGGTGCCAGACGGATTGCGTGTCGCGTTGCGAAAGAGAAGACATGAAACGGATGTGAGTTGCGCACCGAAGTTCGAATTATTTTTCCATCCGCACATCCGTTCGCGGCGTCAATGCAGACGGCTCCGCCTGCAAGCGCTCCAGCAACTGCAGCACATCTTTCTGGTGCGGCACGTTGAACCGCGCAAGACTTTGCACCAGCCCGATGCGAATGGAATACGTATCGGGCGGCATCGCGCGGAAAAGATCTTCGTCGGTGCGGTCGTCGCCGGCGGCAAGACTGAAATCGAACGGTCCTTCGGCGAGCCACTGCATCGCTGCCGTTCCTTTATCGATTCCCCGCGGCCGTGCTTCGATCACTTTTTTGCCTTCCGTTACCTGGAAGCCGAGATGCGTGGCGAGCTCGTTGAGATCATTATGCAATTCGCGCGAGCGCAGGAAGCCAAGCTCCGGATCGGCATTGCGGTAATGCCACGCGAGTGAAAAACGTTTCTCTTCGATGAATGAACCGGGACAACGTGCGGTGCAAATGCTCATCAGCTGCTGCACGTTTTCTTTCCATGCGGAAAACGCGGTGAGCGCTTCCTGCCATTCTTCGCCTGCTCTTTTCTGGAACGCGCCGTGCTCGGCAACAAGGCTGATCTGCAATCCGCCGAGCCATTCATCCAGCACTTCACGGGGCCGGCCACTGATGATGACCACCGTATTGCGCTCATCTTCCGAAAGCGTTTTCAGCAGGTGCAGCAGCTCGTCACCGGGAAAAGCCAGGTGCGGATAACGCACGATCGGCGCCAGTGTTCCGTCGTAATCCAGCAGCAGCAACCGCTTTTTCGCATGACGATAATGCGTGAACATCACATTCTCCATGGAGGGCGCCAGCAACTTGACTTTCATATCTTCCTGGTGCGCGTGCGCCACGCCCAGCTGATCGAGGAATTCCGTAGCCCATCGCACCACGTCGTAATTGCGAAGGCGGCGCTGCATGAAATCGTTGCGGTTCATCTGCTCCTGCACAGGCATCGCAAGTGCGTGCAGCAATGCTATGGAAACTTCGCGGCGATCGGTGGGATTGATGAGCAACGCTTCTCCCAGCTCCGCAGCAGCGCCGGCCGTTTCGCTCAACACCAGCACACCACGTTTATCCGCGCGACTCGCCACAAATTCTTTCGCCACGAGGTTCATGCCGTCGCGCACGGGCGTGATGAGCGCGACATCCGCAGCAGCATACATGCCGGCAAGCTCGTTGAAATCGACGGAGCGGTATTGGTAAATCACCGGCGTCCAGTCGAGCGCGCCGAATTTTCCATTGATCCTGCCGACGAGCCCTTCGATGGTTTCTTTCAGCTCGCGGTATTTCGAAATGATGTCGCGCGAAGGCACGATGATCATCAGGAAACTCACGCGCGAGCAATAATCGGGATGTTCGCTGAGAAAAAGCTCGAAGCCTTCCAGCCGGTTGACGATGCCTTTCGTGTAATCGAGCCGGTCGACGGAAATGACGAGTCGCGCTTCGCCGAGGCGCTTGCGGATGCGGTTGCGTTCGGCAAAAATTTCCGGCACATTCATCACGCCGTGAAATTTTTCGAAGTCGATGCCGACAGGAAACACGTCGACTGCTACGCTTCTTTCAGGCGTGATGACGGAGCGCAGCGGCACTTCGTAACCGAGCAGCTGTTTCACCGAGCTGAGAAAATACTGTGCGTAAGAATTCGTGTGAAAGCCGACAAGATCAGCGCCGAGCAATCCTTCGAGAATTTCTTTCCGCCACGCGTTCGGCAGCATGCGAAACACTTCGAAGGAAGGAAACGGAATGTGCAGGAAGAAACCGATCGTCGCATCGGGCAGCGCGCGCCGCAGCATCGCGGGCAGGAGCATCAGGTGATAATCGTGTACCCAGATCGTATCGCCGGGCTCGTAAACCGCAACGATCTTTTCGCAAAACCGCTGGTTGGCCTGCACGTATTGTTCGTAATAATCATCGCGGAAGCGCGCATAAGAAGGGAAATAATGAAACAGCGGCCAGATCGTATCGTTGCAAAAACCGTTGTAGAATTTATCCTGCATCGTAGCCGGAAGAAAAACGGGACAGAGCCCGAACTCTTCATTGACGAGCTGTTCCGAAAGTTTCAGCTTGTTGTATTTTTTCTCCGTGATGTCGAGCGTGCCGATCCACAACGGCAACGGCGCACCGGGAATTTTTTCCTGCTTTTGCAGATAAGATTTCATGCTGGATACAAGTCCGCCGGCGCTCTGCTGCAACTGAAACACGCCGTCCTTTTGCGCAAACTGCACAGGAAGGCGATTCGAAATGATCAATAAACGTTTCATAATGGGCGTAGTTGATTACCAGTCGATCGTAAAAAAACGATGCCAGGAGTTTTATCCTTGGAAATGCTGCGAAACAATCGTCACGTCCGGGATGGTAAACCGGATGCTCAACCGCAACAATGAAGCGACCGGCCGGTCGTGCTACCTTCATTCCCGTTGCCACACCCGCAACAGGCAAGACGAAAGTATCATCGTGCGTCAGGAATTCCGTTGACATTTCTCAACGCCGGGAAATTTTATGATTTTTTCAGAGGTAAAAAACAATCAGAAGGCCTTCTTGCTCTTTTCGTCTTTCCATTCCTGAATCACCATTGTGATCACGGGATCGTTACGCTTTAACAAGTGCAGATGTTCTTCTTTGCCATACAGGCGTAACAGGCTATAAGCAGCGTTCTCACGTGTTTCATCATCATTGCTTTCGAGCAAATCATTTAAAATTTTTCTGGTAGAAGGATGACGAAATGCTCTCAAAGCCATTGCAAGCGCCTGATCTATTGCGGCGGTGCGCTCTTTAATTATTTCAAGAAGAACTTCCGGGTTAGATCGCGTACGTTTGTTGCTTATCATCAGAAGAATTTCCTCACGATCGTCCGGAGAAGAAGCACGGCGAAGTTGATTCAATAACGTTCCGAAACTTTCCTGCTTTTCTTTCCCGCCTGCTTTTTCCCTGAAACGTTTCCCTTTTATCATTCCTTTCGAACATATAGGACAAGCACATGGACGTCGGCCGTGGCTACCGGGGAAATAACGCCATCCGACATTTTGGGGCAAACGGCTGATACGTTGAATTTCTTTGCTGGAAATTTTTCTGTCGATGATCAACTCATAACCTCTTGGATCCGTTAGGCTCATAATCTCGCGAATGGCTTCGCCCAACGTAATCTGTCGATGTTCTTCGTTGTATTTTCCCGCATAGACCAGCGTCTTGCTGTCCAGCTTAAAATATACGCCAACAATCGTTTTTGCTCCGCTGCGTTTCAGTTCACGGAGCCATTGATGAGAAATATAAAACTCAGGAAGTACCGGCATGCAGAACACGCCACGTAATATTGGCTTTATCCCTGATCGTCGAATGCTTGCCGAATTACGCTCGTCTGCAAGATGTACTAAAGTCGGCATAGCGGAAAAAACTTCACGAGACCTGAATGAAAATTCTGATCAAGACCGAATTTTTCAATCTTCAATTTCAATTACGCCAGATTCGGCCTGAACTGCTCCGCGTATTTGCTCACCACTTCTTTATTGATCACACTTTCCTTCTGAATTCTGCCGAGACATTTCAGCCCGCTGTAGCTGAGAATAATGTCTTCTGAAAGTTTATGCGGCGGACCGTTGAATACCAAACCGAGCACCGGGATATTCCGGAAACGAAGCGCATCGATGGAGAGGATCGAATGGTTGATGCTGCCGAGGTAATTCTGGATCACAAGCACGACCTGCGCATCGAGCTGCCGGATCATGTCGATGATGAATTCTTTATCGTTGAGCGGCACCATGATCCCGCCGGCGCCTTCGATGATGAGCGTATTCTCGGTAGCAGGAACGGAAATTTTGTCGAGGGAAATTTCTGCGCCTTCGAGCTCAGCTGCGGCGTGCGGCGACATGTATTGCTTGAGCACGAAATTCTCGGGATGAATTTTGGTGCGGCCGTTGGAAACGTACTTGCGGATCTTGTCGGCGTCGGTGGAGAAATAGCTGCCGGTCTGAACAGGTTTCCAGTAATCGGCCTGCAGCGCTTCCGCGAGAATGGAAGAGACTACCGTTTTACCGACATCGGTTCCGATTCCCGTCACAAAAATTCGTTTCATAAAAATGCAATTGGGTGGGTGCGCGCCAAATGTCGTCAATTCAGGGATTCGTGTCAACTATTTCAGCTTTTGGCGATGACTTTTATCAATTGGTCGACTTCAGCGGTTGTGTTGAAGCTGTGCAGGATGATGCGTAACCGCTCTTCGCCGGCAGGAACGGTGGGAGACAAAATCGCGCGGACGTCGAGCTTTTCCTTTCGACAATTTTCTGCCACCGCGCGCGCCTCCTCATTTCCGGGGATGAGCACCGCTTGTATGGCAGACGCGGATGGCAGCAATTCAAAATGCGTTTTTCCGGAAAGGTTGCCGCGGAAATAAGCGATGAGCTCCGACAGTTTCCGGCGCGCTTCATGCATCACGCGAAAGCTGTTGACCGCTGCATGGATCACGGCAAGATCATGCACGGGCAATGCGGTGGAATAAATAAACGGCCGCGAAAAATTCACGAGGTAATCGCGCAGGTCGTTGCTGCCGGCGACAAACGCTCCGTGACAACCGGGCGCTTTTCCGAAGGTCATCACGCGCGCGAAAATTTTATCGTGAAGGCCTTTTGCCACCGCAAGCCCCTCGCCTTCTCCGCCATACAACCCGTTGCTGTGCGCTTCGTCGAGGATCAGCGCTGCGCCGTATTGCTCACAAAGTGACACGATCGCTTCCAACGGGCATTCATCGCCGTCCATGGAATACACGGCTTCCGCAGCGACGTAAACCGCTCCTTCCGCTTTCCGCAGGAGCGCTTCGAGATGCACGACGTCATTATGCTGGAAGCTCCAGGATTTTGCCGCCGACATTCGCAGCCCATCGCGCACCGAAGCGTGGATGAGCTCGTCGTACAAGACCGTATCGCCTTTTTTCGGAAGCGCGCTGAAGAGCCCGGTATTCGCCGCGTAACCGGAATTGAACAGCAACCCGGCTTCGCTGCGATAAAAACCGGCGAGCTCTTTTTCCAGCTGTTCCGCGTAGGATGAATCGCCGGCCAGCAATCGTGAACCGCCGGAGCCGAGCCATTGCGTGGCATTTTCCTGCGAAAGCTTTTCCCATTCCTGCAGCACACGATCGCGCACGACGGACGATCGCGCAAGACCGAGATAATCGTTCGAGCAGAAATCGGTGAAAGAAGGATTGGGCGGGGAAAGCCGGCGAAGAGAATTCGATTGGCGTCGTTGCTCCAGCGCTTCTGCGAGGCGTTGTGCAGGAGAAAGGCTCATCCCTATTTGTATTCGTCGGCCATCGAAGGATCGATACGGATACCGATCATGGCGTTGTAGGTAAAGATGTTGTGGATGACGGCTCCGCCCGGATCGACGGAAGGATTCTTGAAATATTTGTATTCCGCCATCGGCTGCACGAAGACAAAGATGCCGGGATACAGCTGCACGTCGGCCACGGGGCTCAGCGTGAAGAAGAGGCTGCTCGCCAGCGCATCGTCACCGAAGAGGTTGATGCGATCGACGTTGTTGAAGCTGAAGAATCCGAAACGCGCGTTGGCGCTCAGCGAAAATTTGGAACGCGCTTCCGGCCAGAACGGCACTTCGCATTGCACGAAGATCTTGTCGAAGCGAAAACTTTCGTCGTAGATGACGACTTTGTTCGTGGTGACCGATTGCTTCAGCTCGAGCTTCGTGAGATAGAATTTCTCGAAGTTCATGCCGAGGCCGAGACGGAAATTCTGCACGGGAAACAACACGTTCAGATCGTAAAACGTCGTCGTATTGTTCGCGCGGAATTTGAACGAGCCCGATTCGAGCGTGCTGCCTTGCTTGTCGTAAATGGAAGTGCGGGAAAGCTCCGAATACCAATACG
>CAMLEF010000240.1 GCA_946478675.1 uncultured Flavobacteriales bacterium
AGCGCTTCGTCCTTTTTGCTAAATTGCTCTTCCCAAACCACTACATGAAAAACCATTACGTTTCCCTCGCGGCGCTGTTCATCGGCGTTGCAGCCTTTGCTCAAACGCCGGTCTGGTCAACGGATGTGGCGCCGATCCTGTACGCCAAATGCACCGGCTGCCACAACCCGAACGGCATCGCGCCCTTTTCACTGCTCACCTACAACGACGCCGTGACCAACGCGCCCGACATGGCCACCGACGTTTCCTCGCGCATCATGCCGCCCTGGCCGCCGGATTCTTCCTACTCGCGTTTCTGCAACGAACGCATCCTTTCTACCAATGAGATCCAGACCATCGTCGACTGGGCGAACAACGGAACGCCTTCCGGCAATCTCGCACAAGCCCCGCCGCAGCCCGTCTACTCCGGCAACGCGCAGCTCACCAATCCCGATCTCATCTCGCAAATGCCGACGTACACCGTCAACACCACGAACGATCTCTATCGCTGCTTCGTGATGAATTCGAACGTTTCCACCACGGAATACATCACGAAGGTGGAAGTCATTCCCGGCAACCGCAGCATCGTGCACCACGTGCTCGTGTTCCAGGACCAGGCCAACACCTGCGTCAACCTCGACAACAACGATCCGGGCCCCGGCTACACGTGGTTCGGCGACGTCGGCTCTTCTACCGCAACGCTCATCGCAGGATGGGTGCCCGGACAGGGAATGTGGGAACTGCCCGCCAACATGGGCATCAAGCTGCTGCCGAATACGCACATCATCATGCAGGTTCATTATCCCGCCGGCATCACCAACCAGGTCGACAGCACGCAGGTGCGTTTTACCTTCTCCAACAACACCGTGCGCGAAGTCTACCTCAACCCGGTGATCAACCATTCCACCTCGCTCACCGACGGCCCGCTCTTCATTCCTGCGAATACGGTGCAAACCTTCCATGCACAGGAAAACGCTTCGATGAACGCCACGCTCATCAGCGTTGCGCCGCACATGCACCTCATCGGCCAGAGCATCGAGAGCTACGCCGTCGATCCGTCGAACGACACGATCCCGCTGATCCGCATCAACGATTGGGATTTTCACTGGCAGGGCTTCTACAACTTCCGCCAGGCCATTCACATTCCTTACGGCAGCACGTTGTACGGACAAGCGACGTACGACAACACGGCGAACAATCCCGACAATCCGAACGACCCGCCGCAAAACGTTTCCGTCGGCGAATCCACCACGGATGAAATGCTCGTGATCTATTACGCGTATCTCCAGTACCAGCTCGGCGACGAAAACATCATCATCGATTCGACGCTGCTCGCGGGACAAAACGAACCTGCTGCTTACACGGGCGTCGTCAAAACCCCGCAGCTCTACGATCCGTATCCTTCACCGGCGAGCGGCAACGGCTCCATCAGCGTCGGCTATTTCCTCCCGGAAGCGGCGAACGTTCAATTCGGTTTATACGACGTAAACGGCAGGCTCGTCACTCCGCAGATCAGCGAACAGCAGCAGGCCGGCTTCGGCAACGAAACGATTTCTACGGAAGGCCTCGCTGCAGGAACGTACGTGCTGCGCATGACCGCCGGCAACAGCGTGCGCACGAAGACGATCGTGATCGAGTAAAAAGATTTCTTTCCTCAATAAAAAAATCCTCCTGTACTGCGGGAGGATTTTTTTATTGGATCGGTTGCGGTTTTTGTTTGAACGCGTGGCCCCAGAGGTAATCGTTGATCTTCCACGTCAGCCATGCGCTTCCGGAACCGATGAGCGCGCCCGCCAGCACATCCGTCGGGTAATGTACGCCGAGACGCATGCGCGAATACGCCACCGTCAACGCCCAGGCATACGACGGCGCAATGATGTACCATTTCGGCGCCGCCATGCTTACGGTCGTTGCCAGCGCAAACGCATTCGCCGTGTGTGAAGAAGGAAAAGAATACGGTCCCACGTTCGTGCGCTGCTCGATGTCGCTGTACGTCACGAACGGCCGCGGGCGATTCACCGCATATTTCAGCCCGAGTGAAATGCCCGACGCCATGATCATGGAGCCTGCAATTACCAGCGGCGCTTCGCCATAACGCCCGTCCGGATGCTCGATGCGGTTGTAGAGATAAAATCCGGTCGCCGCTCCCACCGCCATCGGCACAATGCTCGACGACACCACGCGCATCGAACGGTCGAGCCCGGGATTCACAGGATGATTGATCGTGCGCAGCCAGCGGATGTCGGTGTTCTGCGCGAAAAGCGAAAACGGAAGTAAAAGCAGGAAAAGAAATAAACCACGGAGACACGGGGACACGGAGTTATTTTTCTCCGTGACTCCGTGTCTCCGTGGTTCAGAATTCATCAATGCTGCTTAGCGTAAAACGGCGGAAGCTTCTTTCACTTTGCGGCCGGGATACACTTTCAGCGCCGCGTCGAGGCATTCCATCGCGTTCTTCAGGTCGTCGAGATTCAGCACATAGGCGATGCGCACTTCATCCATTCCTGCGCCGGGCGTGGAATAGAAACCGGTTGCCGGAGCGAGCATCACCGTCTGGCCATTGTGGTTGAACGATTCGAGCAGCCACTGGCAGAATTTATCCGCGTTGTCGATCGGCAGACGCGCGATGCAGTAGAATGCGCCGCTCGGCTTGGGAACGAAAGCGCCTTCCATTTTGTTGATCGCGTCGATCACGAAATTGCGGCGCGCGGTGTATTCTTTCGTAACCGCGTCGAAATAGGATTGCGGCGTTTCGAGCGCAGCTTCCGCGCCGATCTGGCCGAAGGTGGGCGGGCTGAGTCGCGCCTGGGCAAATTTCAGCGCGGCCGTCATCACTTCTTTGTTCTTCGAGATCATCGCGCCGATACGTGCTCCGCAGGCGCTGTAACGCTTGGAGATCGAATCGAGCAGCACGACGTTGTTCTCAATGCCTTCGAGGTGCATCACCGACGTGTACGATTTGCCATCGTAGCAGAATTCGCGGTACACTTCATCGGAAAGCAGGAAGAGATCGTATTTCTTCACGAGCTCTTTCAATGCATTCAGCTCGTCTTTCGTGTAGAGATAACCCGTCGGGTTGCCGGGATTGCAGATCATGATGCCGCGCGTTTTCGGCGTGATGAGCTTTTCGAATTCGCTGATCGGCGGCAGCGCAAAACCGGTTTCGATGTACGAGCGGATCGGTTTGATCACGAGGTCCGCAGCGCAGGAGAAACCGTTGTAGTTCGCGTAAAACGGCTCGGGAATGATGATCTCGTCGCCGGGATTGAAGCAGGTCATCATCGCGATCTCGATGGCTTCGGAGCCGCCGGTGGTAATGATGATGTCTTCGAAGTTGACCGGCATGCCGAATCTCTGGTAATAATCCGCCAGCTTGCGGCGATAGCTTTCGATGCCCGCCGAGTGCGAATACTCGATCACGCGGATGTTCGAATTTTTGATCGCGTTCAGCATCACTTCCGGCGTTTCGATATCCGGCTGACCGATATTGAGGTGATAGATCTTGCGGCCTTCTGTTTTTGCTTTTTCGGCAAACGGAACAAGCTTGCGGATTGGGGACGACGGCATGTGTTCCGCCTTATGAGAAACTTTCGGCATCGATTGGAGATTAGAAAAGCAAAGATCGGGGAAATTCAAGATTCAAAAATTCCGGATTCAAAAATTCTTTATGCAGGGAAAACCCTCTCCATAAAGAATTTTTGAATGTTTGAATCCTTGAATTTTTCAATCCTTCTTCTTCAGGACGACGCACTTGAAGGTCAGCGTCACTTCGGGGCCGTTGGATTTCAGCAGCACCGTCCGTTCCTGCCGGTCGATCGCGCTTTTGCTGTCGAACGTGACTTTGATCGTGCCTTTGGCGCCGGGCGCGATGGGCGTTTTGGGAAACTCCACCGTCGTGCATTTGCAGGCGACTTCCGCATCAGTAATCACCGCGGGCTGATCGCCGGTATTCGTAAAAGAAAATTCATGCGTCACCACTTCTCCCTGCCGGATGAAACCGAAATTGTATTTCAGCTCCTCAAACTGCAGCAACGGACCGCCGGCAGGACGGAAAGCCGTCGACACCAGCACCAGCAGCAGGAAAAAGAGGCGTTTCATTTTTCTAAGATAAGAAAGGCGCGGGTGAATTCGGTAAGTCGGTCATTCGGTAATTGGGGTAACCATTTCCGAATGACCGACAACCGAATGACCGATTTGCCGTTTATTGTCCGTTCGTGGGTGCGCCGCCGCGGGAGTTGTCGGGGCCGCCGGGTTTGGGTCCTTCCGAAGGAGCAACGACATTTCCTTTGAGCACGACGTACACATCACCGGTTCCGTTGTTCGATTTGATGGTGACGGTTTTGTACTGCATGCCCATTTTTCCGGTGGAGTTGAAATGCACGTGTACCGTACCGGATTTGCCGCCTGCAACAGGTTCTTTGTTGAACGTCGGTTTCGTGCAGCCGCAGGGAGCCGTCGCGTCGTTAATGATCAGCGGCGATTTTCCTTTGTTCACGAACGTAAAATCTTTGTCGACCTGTTCGCCCTGCGTGATTGTTCCGAAGTCGAGCGTATCGACAGCGAAATACATCACCGGTGCGTTCGGATCCATGTTGTCGGAGGTGCTGGAAGGCGCCTGTGCTTTTGCAGCAAAGCCGAAGCCAACGGCCAGCGCTGCGATGAGAAAAAGTTTTTTCATGTGTGGTGTTGTTAAGGTTAAACGAGGTAAGAAAATTGTCACAAATACCAGGCCACAGTGACTTTCCGGCGTTCTATTCTGTGACAACCTCGCAACTGACTTTCAGTGTCACATCACCGTCGCGGTTATTGGAAACGATGATGAAAGGTTTGCTTTGCAAACCGGGATCGCTGCCCGCCGAGTTGAAATGAATGCGAAGCGTTCCGGTTTTTCCCGGCAGCACCGGTTCCTGCGACCAAACGACGGAATACGCATACCATCCGCCGATTACATCACGAATGATCAGCGGCTTTTTCCCCGTATTCGTAAACGTGATCGTAGTATCGGCATGCCCGTTCTTTTTGATCTTCCCGAAATCGATCACCAGTCCCGGCAGCCAGAGCACCGGCGCATTCGCCGTATCCTGCGGAACGATGGTAAAATTCACCTGCAGCATAAGCGGCACGTTGCTGCCATTCGATTCCACTTCGATCGTCTTCGCTTGCGCCCCCATCTTGCCGGTCGTATTGTAAGCGTAAGTGATCTTCGCACGCATTCCCGGCGGCACCGGCTCCATCGACCAGTTCGGATGCCCGTACGCATCAGCCGCAGCAGCTTTGGAGATGAGCAGCGGCGATCGTCCTGCATTCTTAAACCAGAACTCCACGCGCAGGATTTCTCCCTGCTCGATGTTTCCCGCGTGAAGAACAATGGAGTCGAATTGCAGCACAGGCGCATCGGTTTGCGCAGCAAGTTCCGCGACGGTCAACGAGAATAGAAAAAGCAAAAGATGGCGCATGCCTGTCAATCGGGATTACAGCAGTGCAAGAGTACCATTTCTGCGCGGCTTTTGGCGAAATTTTTTGTCGTGCTTCGGTACGCCGTTGAGGCGTACGTTCTCAATGAGAATTACGTGGCCGGCTACTCAGCACGACAAAAAATAATTCAATCAGAGAGTATTTTGAAACGCGTAGAGTGCCCCTTCCCATAGAAGCAAAGCACCGGCGTGCCGCTACATGCATAGCATCGAAGCACAACAACATTTTTTGTTGTCGTGCTTCGATACGCCGTTGAGGCGTACGTTCTCAATGAGAATTACGTGGCCGGCTACTCAGCACGACAAAAAATGCTTCAATAAATGAGTCTCCCGCCAGGAAACGCCATTTCTGCAAAGCATCTGCATGCCACTGCATGAGTGCCATAGAAGCACAACAACATTTTTTGTTGTCGTGCTGAGTAGCCGGCCACGTAAGTATCAAATGAAATACAGCACCCACCCCGGCGTATCGAAGCACGACAACAAAAAAACGCACCTGCTTTCACAGATGCGTTTTTAAAAATTGTCTTAACCAAAATCAGTTCCCGGGGGCCGGTGCTCCCGAGGGAACAACTTTTCCTGTGATACGGACTTCGATCCAACCGTTCGGAGCGTTGGATGCGTTGCAGTAGACGGTGATCTTTTTGTCAAACATGCCCACGCGCGTTTGCGTGTCGTATTTGACTTTGAATGATGCTGATCCGCCCGGGGGGATCGGGGCTTGGGTGCCGGCATCATCCACGTGCGTGCAACCACACTGACCTTTGATCGCGGTAATCACCAGGGGTGTTTTACCGGTGTTCGTAAAGGTGAACGTGCGGACCTGTTCGCTGCCTTGCTGCACGCTGCCGAAGTCGATCACTTCGCTTTCAAACGTAATGACCGGGGCATTCGGATCCGCCTGTGCGATCGCCGCGCCGGGTTGCGCCGGCAGGCTTTTCGCGCTAACAGCAAGAACGAGGAGGAAGAGCAGTTTTTTCATGGGGCGATGGCCTGGATCAGTTGTTGACCGGAGCTCCGCCGTTGCCGGATCCGCTGCCGTTCGCCGGGAAAGGCTGCTCGGAGGGCGGCGCTTCCACTTTGCCGTGGATGTGCAGCACTGCCGGCGTGTCTTTGCCCTGGAAGGTCATCGTCACCTGCTTTTCGAAGGGCCCGATACGGTTCGTGTCGTAGCGCACTTTCACGGTTACCGTCTGACCGGGTTGAATCGGCTCTTTCGGGTATTCCGGAACGGTGCAGCCGCAGGAACCGTGCGCTTCCTGGATGACGAGCGGGGTTTTGCCCGTGTTCGTCAGCTGGAACTCACAATACGGATTCGCGCCTTTCTGGATCGTACCGTAGTCGTGGTCCGTCGTGTTGAACTTGTAACCCTGATCGGCAGCCGGGGCGGTCGTGGTTTGCGTCGCGCCGGTGGTTGCTGCAGGGGCCGGCTTGGACTGTCCTGAAGGAGCAGGGGCCGGTTTTTGCGCCGGCGCCTGCGCGAATGAAGCGCAGGCAAGTCCGGTGCAAATTGCTGTTAAGGCCAGGATCTTTTTCATGATGAAAAAGGGACGTTTTAGAGATTAGTTGCCGCTTTTCGGGTCAGCAGGCTTGTTTGCCGGGGCTGCCGTTGCGGTTTTGGGCTGCTTGGGCTGGGAAGCCGGAGCTTTTGCCGGGGCGGTCGTGGTGGTACCCGTGCCCTGTGCAGGAGCCGGAGCCGGGGTTGCCGTGCCGGAACCTTGTGCAGGAGCTGCCGGAGCCGGAGCTTCGACCGTGCCTTTGAG
>CAMLEF010000241.1 GCA_946478675.1 uncultured Flavobacteriales bacterium
GCACGACGAGCTGTCCGCTGCGCGCATAAATTTTCCAGACGATCCGCCGCACGTCGTCGCCGGTTTCAAAATCTTTAAAGTTGAGGTATTCGCCCTGCACGCGCTTCGGAATTTCGATGCGGTGCGTCTGCTCTTCCGTCGTGTTCGGCGAAACGTGAATTTCTTTTTTCTCCTGCTCTACCGGGAGCGTGAAGAGCTGCTCATTCGCACGAATGGTGATCGGCAGCGCGATGAGCCGGAACATATCGCAAAAGAAAAGATCGATCTCCCGGACGTCGTAAATGCCACGGTCGTGCAGCGAGATCGTTCCTTTGCCGGTTACGCCTTCGCGGATGAGGCTGCCGTTTTTATAAACACCTTCATCGAGCAGCACCGGCTCCGACAAACGGTATTGCGAAAAGACCAGTCGCGAGCGGATGCTGCCGAACAGCGGACGGAAAATCACACCGCCGATCGTAATGCGCACCGGAACGAAACCTGCTTCCGTGCGCTGGTCTTCTCCGAACTTTAATCTGTAAGAAATATCGCCGCCGCGCAGCAGGAAAAAGAAATAACCCCAGGCGATCAATGCCGATAAGATCGCGCCAACGAACAGCCAGAAAATCGTCCAGCCGAGCACGTAGAAAAATGCGCCGTGCATCACCACCCACAACGTGCTGTCGTCGGCTTTGTAATTGTGATCGAGGTAAAGCCAGATCAACCAGAAAGACAGGAGGGCGAGAATGAGCTGCCAGCGCAGTACCGTGAAATTCGACCAGTATATAATTCGTCGGAGCAGCATAGAAACGGATATCCCGTTACGCTTAAAGGTAAGAAGTTTGGAATAGCCCTAAAGCGGTTTTTGACAAGTGGCGATTCCTCTTAACAATACTTTGCAGAAGACGGATTACTGTCCACTTTCATTCGTATGGATGCCGGCGGAAAGCGCATTCCACAAATTATCCTGGGGAGGATTTGCCACAATGACCACCGGTTCTTTTTTCACCGGGTGTTCGAATTCGAGCTTTCGTGCGTGCAGGCAAATCGAAGCGTCGGGATTGGAGCGCCGCGCGCCGTATTTCAAATCGCCTTTGATGACGCAGCCGATGGTTGAGAGCTGCACGCGGATCTGGTGATGACGACCGGTTTCGGGCAACACTTCGAGGAGAAAATAGCGATCGGAAGCAGCGAGCAGCTTGTAAGACAATTTGCAATGCAGCGAGCCGTTCACCTGCTTCACGGAAGCAAACGATTTGTTCGCCGCTTCATTCTTGCGCAGCCAATGCTCGAGCACGCCTTCGTTCTGCGGAGGTTTTGCGCAAACGATCGCCCAATACGTTTTCTGCACGTCGCGTGTACGGAAGAGCTCGTTCATGCGTGCAAGGGCCTTGCTCGTTTTCGCAAACAGCACCACACCGCTCACCGGGCGATCGAGACGATGGATCACACCGAGAAAAACTTCGCCGGGCTTCTGGTATTTCTGCCTGAGATATTCCTTCACGTGCTCCGACAGCGGAACGTCACCGGTCTTGTCGCCCTGCACGATATCCGACGGCCGCTTGTTGACCGCGATAAGATGGTTGTCTTCGAAAATAACTTCTACAGCGTTTTCCATTTTTCAATTTACACAATCCGCATGCCGATCACGCAGACGTCGTCGGTTTGCACGTTGGTGCCGATCCAGGCGTTGAGTTCTTCTTCGAGAATTTGTTTTTGTTTCGCCATCGGTTCCTGGTGAATGCTGAGCAGCAATTCGCGGAAACGGCGGTTGGAGAATTTGCGATCTTCTCCTCCACCGAGCTGATCGGGATAACCGTCGGTGAAGAGATAAACGACATCACCCGGCTGCAGCAGCGTGTCCTGGTTGGTGAACGGACGCATGCGGTTGTCGAAGTAGCTTCCGATGGAGAAGCGATTGCCTTTCGACTGGATGAGCATGCCGTCGCGGATGATGTACATCGGGTTGATCGCGCCGGCAAACTGCATCTTGTACGGGTCCGGTCCGAACACGCAAAGCGCGATGTCCATGCCGTCGCGCAATTCGCCGACTTTCTTGTATTGATTGAGCGTATGCTGGATGCCGGCGTTGAGGTAATCGAGGATCGCCGCTGCGCGTGTGAGGCCGCGTTCGTGCACCGCCTGGTTCAATAAGTTTTGTCCCATGAGCGAGAGCAGCGCGCCGGGAACGCCGTGCCCTGTCGAATCGACTACCGCCACGAACGTGTATTCGCCGAGCTTCTCCGCCCAATAGAAATCGCCGCTGAGCATGTCCTTCGGCTTGTACATCACGAAGAGATCGCCGACCTGTTCGCGCAGCATTTCTTCCGGCGGAAGGATCGCATCCTGGATACGGCGTGCGTAAAGGATACTCGCGGAAATATCCGAGTTCTTCTGCTCGATGATGCTGAGGTAACGCAGCTGCAGCAGCGAAGCCGCCATCGCATCCGCCACTTCGCGCACCATCTCGACGTCATCTTCCGTAATGGCGCCGACCACTGCCGCGCCGATGTTCACGGAACCGATAAGCTGTCCCTGCGCATACAGCGGCGTCATCAGGTACGAGCGAATGCCCGCAGCGAGATTTTCTTTATCCGATTCCGAAAGGTCATTATCCGCCGCGAGATCACGCACGAGGAAATGCTGGTTGCGCTGCAACGTCGGGATGCTGCGGAACGAATCCATCGGGAATACGTGACGGTTCAGCTGGTGATCGCCGTCGCGCAGCACGTAATAAAAATCCACCAGGCCGGTGCGCTCATCGAACAGCGCGATGGAAGCGCGGCGGAGATAGCTCAGTCGTTTCGCCAGACTGCCGAGCACGTTCTGCGCGATTTCTTCCCCCGTGCGCGAATGCAGCAGCTGCTGCTTCGCCATGTTGAGCGTTTCCAGCCGCGTCGAATAACGGTTGAGCTGGATCTCGTAACGTTTCTTCTCGGTGATGTCGTTGAAGATCTCGATCTGCTTCAGGAGCCTTCCGTTCTCATCGACGATCGGCGTGTTCGAAACCGCGAGCCAGATCTCGTAACCTTCCTTGTGATAAACGAGGAATTCGCGGTGAAAGCCTTCCGCATTTCTCGACTGGCTGCGCACTTCGGAAATCGCGCTGAAGTCGGTGCGGTCGCCGGCCAGCACGTCGCCGGGAAGACGGTTTTTCACTTCATCGAGCACGTAGCCGGTGATGCGCGTGAAGCCGTCGTTCACCCATTCGATCCTGCCGTCCGGGTCGCAGATGAGCACGCCGTTGATGGTTTCGCTGGCGACGAGCGAAAGTTTTTCAAGCTCTTCCTCGTAATGTTTTTTCTCGGTGATGTCGCGCGCGATCGCCTGGAAGCCGCGGATGATGGTCGGGCGACGCTCATCGAACAGCAGGCGCACCGTCTGCCCGATCCAGATCACTTCTCCGCTGCGCGCCACCGTCGGGAATTCGAGATACGTGCTCACCGCCTTGCGCGAGAACTGCCGCGCATAGAACGAACGCACTTCATCGACATAATCCGGCCGGACAACGTCGGTGAAATGTTTTCCGAGCAGGTCTTCCGGCGTGTAACCAGTGATCTTGGAAACGACTTCGTTGATGTACGTGAATTTCCCACGATGATCCGCCGTGTAGATGAGATCGGTCGCCGATTCTACGATGTGACGGTATCGCTCCTCGATCTCGCGGCGGTCCGTAACGTCGAGGCCGATGCCGACTTTAATGCCGCCCTGCAGTTCCGTATCCGACCATTGGATCCAGTGAATGGAACCTGTCTTCGACTTGATCGGCGTGACGTACAGTGGCGATGTTCCGTTCGCCTGCAGGATTTCATCGCGCACTTTTTTGTTCGTGTCCTGGTCGTCGGAGCGGATCTTCCACCAGCCGTCGCCGAGCACTTCATCTTCCGAATAACCGAGTATGAAGTGGATGCTGCGGCTGACGAAAATAATTTTGCCGTTCTCATCCGCGGCCAGCACGAGGCTGCGAGAATTGTTGATCGTCGTATCCGCAAAGATCAAACGGTTGAAGAGGCTGAGTCGCGTGACGACATTAACGAAGATGATCACGATGCTCACGACGACCGCGAGCAGCAGCAGCCAGCGGTTGTAATGCACGTCTGTTCCGGAAACCATCATCAGCAGTCCCACGCACAGCAGCAGTGCCACCGAGAAGACGGTGACCGAACGAATGTTGTTGAACACCACGCCGCCTGCTCCGAGCACAACGGAAAGGAACGCTACTGTTACCGGGTGCAGGTGATTGACGTGTGAGAGATACAGCACGTGCAGGATCATCAGGCTGTAGCCGAGCTGCGCAAACGTCGTTGAATATTTTTTTCCGAAGCTCGTGTAGAACGTCAGCAAGCCGCCGACCAGCATGAGGAAAGAAATGCCGAAAGCCAGCGGGAACTGCACGGCAAGCGCCGGTTCGAAGGCATGACAGAGGAACAGCGCCAGCGGGTACATGCCGCCCGACAGCAGCAGCACCATGCGGCTCGTGGTGAGCTGGTAATTGCCGAACGTGCGGTGGCGGCGAATGAATTCGATCCGGAAACGGCGATAGAGGAACGAGAGCAATAGCGCAATTACAGAAAGCACGACGAGCACGGAGAGGAAGAACCACCACGTCGCCCAGAACGGCGGAGCGATCGTAAAATCGAAATGAGCGGGCTCACTCCAGGTGTTGTTGCTGTTGCCGGCACGCACGACGAACCGGTAATGCCCGGGTTGCAGGTTCGAATAGCTCACGGAGCTTCCGTCGGCCAGCTGGTTCCATTTGTTGTCGAGACCTTCCAGCTGGTATTCGTAGCGAATGTTGACGCCGGCGCCGAATTGAATTCCGGCAATATGAAACGTGAGCTGGTTCTGATCGTACGATAACTCGGGCATGTACGGAAGCCCGTTGCGCTGGATGCTGTCCGTGAGCAATTCCCAATTCGTTTTGCTGTTGAAGAGCAGCACTTCTTTGATGTCGACGTGCGGCGATACCTGCCGGGAACGTCCTGACGTCGGCGTAAAGATGATCGCGCCATCGCCCGAGCCCAGCCAGAGCCGGCCGTCTTTGGAGATGTACATCACGCCCGGAAAAAAATTATCCGTGCCGATCCCGTCTCGGTACCAGTAATGACGGATCTGCTGTGAATCGGGCGTGAAGATGATGCGGTCCATGCCGAGCGTCGTGGTCACATACATCCGTTTGGAATCGCCCCAGATGCCTTTGGTGAAATTGGTGCCGAGACCTTCGTGTTCTTTGTTCAGCACCTGGTATTTGTGCTTCGCGCGATCGTAACGCCATACGCCGTTGCGCTGCGACGCAAAATAGATGTAGACCGAGTCGCTCTGCACCCCGTACACCGGCAATGAAGGGATCGGCTTACCTGTATAATCCGGTCGTACCGCATTGCCATCACGCATCAGGAAAACACCTTTCTCCGTTCCGAGCCAGATTACGCCGTCGTCGCATTCATACACGCACCAGATCGGGTTGTACAAAAGTGTATTGCCGGTATTCACGGCTTCGATGCGGCCATTCACAAAACGAAACAATCCGTTCGCCACTGTTCCCATCCACACGGAACCGTCGCTGGAATACGCCATGCTGATGATCTCACCGACAACCAATCCGGCAGGCGGATGATACGCCGTAACTTTTCCGTTCTCCGCAACGTTCACCGCACCATCCAGCGAGCCGGTATAAACTTTCTTCCCGTCGGTAGTGATCGCGCCGAGACTGTTCGAAGAGAGTCCCTCCTTCTCCGTCCACACTTTCACATCTACTCCGTCGTACATCACGAGACCGCCGAACGTAGCGAGCCAGATGTTTCCTTCATCGTCCTGCGTGATGCCGTGCACGTTATTGTCCGGCAATCCGTCTTTCATCGTCAGCGACGTAAACTGGTCGCCGTAAAAAAAGATCAGTCCCGCCGTGAACGTACCGAACCAGGTATTGCCTTGCCGGTCGGAAGTGATGCTGGTAATCGCATCGTCGCCCAATCCGTTCTGCTTGCTGTAAGAACGGAAAACGCCATGCGAATAATGCACGACGCCGTTGCCCCAGGTGCCCAGCCAGATATCGCCGAACATATCCTTGTGCACGCAGGTGAAATATTCGGTATTCGTTTTTTCCGGCAATGAAATTTTATTGAGCACGTAACCGTCGAACGTGAACAATCCTTCTCCCGAGGTCGCGATCCAGATGGCGCCGTCTTCGGTTTCGGTGATGCCGCGGATCCTGCTGTTCGAAAGTTTATCCTGCTCCGGGAAAGGAACGCTGGTGTAACGGCCGTTGGCAAACTGCAATTTGAAAAGCCCGTTGCGCTGCATGCCGATCCAGAGATTGCCGTGCGCATCGCGATAACCGGTTTTCACGGGAAGCTTGTCGAGCGGCGTGGACGTGATGATGTGCGTGTACCTGTCGTTCTCAAAACGGTAAAGGCCGGCATCGGTCGCCAGCAGCACGTCGCCGTTATTGCCGCGGATGAATGCGTTCACTTCGGTAATGCCGAGCTTCAGGAACGGGAGCAACCGGAATTTCGCCGCCGCGTATACGACGATGCCGCTGTCGGTGGCGAGCAGGATGCCTTCGGGCGTTTCCGTGATGGCGGTAACGACATTCCCCGGCAAGCCGTTTTCATTGGAGAACGTCTCGAATTCCCTTCCGTCGAAACGGCTCACGCCGGCGTCCGTACCGATCCACATGAAGCCTTCTTCATCCTGGAACACACAGTTCACCTGCGACTGCGGCAAACCGTTGCGGACCGAATAGCGCGTGAAATTGTATTGCTGTCCCGTCAGTAAAAACGGGCACAGCAAAGTCACCGCGATGGACACCAACGCTGCACGATACATCCTTAACAAACGTCCGGGGGACATGGGATTCTTAGTCGTCTAAAGATAGGTATTACACCGCTGCGCAAAACGCCTTTCGATTAAACGGCAGGAATAGCCGATCAAAGGGAAAATTAAAAGAGTTGCGGGGGACACATGGAGCAAGCAACCGGGAGAAAAGAAGAGCTCCATCGGCAGAAAAAATTTCCGGCGGGGAACAATCAGCGATCAATTGCAGAAAAATCAGAATCCCGGACAGAACACTTAGCAATCATTGGCAGAAAAAACAGATTCCCGAAGAGAACACTTAACAATCCATTGGCAGAAAAATCAGATTCCCGGAGAGAACACTCTGCAACTCATCAGCAGAGTCCCGGAGGGACGTCACACTTAGCAACTCCGTTGATGGAAACGTCAGAGCCCCG
>CAMLEF010000242.1 GCA_946478675.1 uncultured Flavobacteriales bacterium
TCCGTTGATGGAAACGTCAGAGCCCCGGAGGGGCGGCACTGGTGATGAGAACGAGTGCCGCCCCTCCGGGGCTCCGTCATTATCATTGTACCTGTTGCTAAGTGTGACGTCCCTCCGGGACTAATTTGCAGTAATGCGTTTGACAAAATGCGTTTTCTCCCCTGCTGCTGCGTTTCGTTTTTTTTGAAACGACTCAACCTTTCGCCTTCAACTTTTTATAATCCTCAAAACTCCTGCGAATTACTTCGTACGCTTCTTCACGGCTGTAAACGGCGTCGATATTGACGGGCTGCGACTGTTCGCCGGGAATCGTTTTGTAGGTGAGAAAATAATGGCGCAGGCGATTGAGCAGCGCTTCGGGCAATTCGGAAACATCATGGTAACCGCTGTACGCCGGATCCTGCTGCAGTACGGCGATGATCTTGTCGTCCGCTTCGCCTTTGTCGATCATGCGGAAGCCGCCGATGGGAATGGCGCGCAGCAGGATGTCGCCGTGCGTGATCGGGCGCTCGCTGAGCACGCAGATGTCGAGCGGATCGCCGTCGCCTTTGGTGATCTTTTTACCCGAACGTTCTTCGCAATATTCCGCGATGGATTCGCCGCAGTAGGTTTGCGGAATGAAACCGTAAAGAGCGGGCGGCACGTTCGAAAACAATTGCGGCCGATCGATCTTCAGGTAGCCGGACTCTTTATCGATCTCGTATTTCACCGTATCGCCGGGCACGATCTCGATGAATGCCGTAACGATCTCCGGCGCGTTTTCACCAGGAGAAATGCCGTGCCAGGGATGGGATTTGTGACCGGAAAAGGAACGTTGGCTCATCAGCGGATAAATTTTCGGACGACGAAATAAAATACACCGAGGATCGCGAAGCCGATAAATGCCAGCCAGAACGCCTGCATGCCCTGCGGCTTGAGATTTTCATGGTGCTGCTGGTCGACGATCTCCACTTCGTTGAATTTCTGAATGCCGAGCTTCGTCTCCAGCCACTTTTTTTCCGTATTGAAATCCATGTGATGCGAAGGCGATGCGTAATCGATCTCTCCTTTCGCGGGAAGCTTGCGGCTCGGGCTGCAGATGGAAACGGAAGCTTTTCCATAGCTCGTGTATTGCGCGTAAATGATCCACGCCTCATCCGGCGCAAAGCTCATCTGGCAATCGGAAGCGCAATCGAATTCGAGCTCGGTGGACGGAAAACTTTTGCCGCGGTACAGCTCGTCGATGCTGAATTTCACGAGCGAAGTGCCGTCGTCACAACCGGAGATCGCAACAACGTGCCCGTAGAAAATGAACGTATAACCGCTGATGCTTTTCTCTGAAAGACTATCCAGCGGCGCACAATCGCAGGAGGCGAAAAGTTTTCCCGCCAGGAGCAGCACGAGAAGCGTCAGCATTTTCTTCATTGGAGCGAAATAAAGTCGAAATCGCGGACGAACTTTTCTGCCGCCGCCATATCGGGATACATTTCACGATCGTTATCGAGGAAGCTCACCACTTTGCGGAAGCTTTCCTGCAGCTGCGCCAGGGCAGGCGACGTCGCGAATTTTTCTTTCTGCAAACGGAAGTCGAGCGCCTGTGCAGCCGTGAACAGCTCGATGCCGAGCACACGTTCCACGTTACGCATCACGCGCGCGCATTTCGTTGCCGCATTCGCGCCCATGCTCACATGGTCTTCCTGGCCGTTCGAAGAAACGATCGAATCGACCGAAGCCGGTGTGCAGAGCTGCTTGTTCTGGCTGACGATGGACGCCGCGGTGTATTGCGGGATCATGAAGCCGGAATTCAATCCTGCATTCGCCACGAGCATCGCAGGCAGCGCACGTTTGCCCGCAATGAGCAGGTAAATTCTCCGTTCGGAAATATTGGCGATCTCCGCCATCGCGATCGAAAGAAAATCAAGCGCGAGGGCCAGCGGCTGTCCGTGGAAATTTCCGCCGGAGAGAATGTCGCCGTCTTTCGGGAACAACGTCGGATTGTCGGTGACGGAATTGATCTCCGTCAGCAGCACGCGTTCTACGTAACCGAACGCATCGCGCGAAGCCCCGTGCACCTGCGGCATGCAGCGGAAAGAATACGGATCCTGCACGTCGTGCTTCTCCTCGCGCGGCTTGTTGGCGATGGCGCTTTTCTCGAGCAGCGACAACACACGCGAAGCCGTTTGAATTTGCCCCGGGTGCGGACGGATGTCGTGCAAGCGCGGATCAAACGGTTCTTTCAGCCCGTCGAAAGCGTCGAGTGAAAGCGCACCGATCGTGTCGGCCGCTTCGAGCAGGTGTTGTGCCCGCAGCAGGTTCCAGATGCCCCAGGCGCTCATGAACTGCGTGCCGTTGAGGATCGCCAGGCCTTCTTTCGCTTTGAGCGCAACGGGCTGCAGGTTGTTTTCCGCGAGCACTTCCGCCGCAGGGCGAATGGTGCCGTACACGTTCACTTCGCCTTTGCCGATGAGCGGCAGCGCCAAATGAGCGAGCGGCGCAAGATCACCGGAAGCGCCGAGCGAGCCTTGTTCGTAAACGACGGGAAGAATGTGGTTGTTCCAGAACGCCACGAAGAGCTTTACCGTTTCCGGCTGCACCCCGGAGTTGCCGTGGATGAGTCCCTGGATCTTCAGCAGCAGCATGAGCCGCACGACTTCCACGGGAATTGCATCGCCCGTTCCGCACGCGTGCGACATAACGAGATTAGCCTGCAGCTGGCCGAGCTGCTCATTGGAGATGCGCTGGTTCTTGAGATCACCGAAGCCGGTGTTGACGCCGTAGATCGGGCGGTCGGCTTTGGCGGCGATTTCCTGCAGGCGTTCGTGTGAATAGGAAACGCGCTTCATCGCTTCGGCGGAAAGCTGCAGTTGGGGAAGCTCGCGAAGGAGCTTTGCAATGCGGTCGAGCGTGAGCGGTTGGGTGGGACAGAGTTCGTGGGTAGGCATTGGAGAAGTTTGATTGCCGCAGAGGCGCAGAGGACACAGAGCGCTCTGCGTCCTCCGCGCCTCTGCGGCTAACGAATTGCGTTCAATAGTTCTTCAAAGTTCACCGGGCGCTGTTCGCCGGATTGTAAGTTCTTCAGCATGATGGTGCCGCTGCTGCGCTCGTTTTCGCCGATGATGGCGACGAACGGAATTTTTTTCGCGTCGGCGTATTTGAACTGCTTGCCCATCTTCACCGCGTCGGGATAAATTTCGGCAGCGATGTTTTCTTCACGGACTTTTCGCAGCAGCTGTAGTGAATGCTTTTCATCTTCCCCGCCGAAATTCGCGAAGAGGACGCGCGTGCCTTCTTTCTGCGTGACGTCTTCAGGATAACCGACTTCGTTCAGTACGTCGAAGATGCGGTCGATGCCGAAGGAAATGCCGACGCCGGAGAGGTTCGGTAACCCGAAGATGCCGGTGAGGTCGTCGTAACGCCCGCCGCCGCAGATGGAGCTGGTGAGCGTGCCTTTGTTCGCTTTCACTTCGAAGATGGCGCCCGTGTAATAGTTGAGGCCGCGGGCAAGCGTGATGTCGAGCTCCAGCGTTGCCGTTTTCAGACCGAGATTTTTTGCCGTTTCAAAAACGTAATGCACTTCTTCAATTCCTCTTTTGCCGGTTTCGGAAGCGACCAGTAACGTTTCGAGCAATTGAATTTTCGCAGTGAAATCGCCGGAGAAAGAAATCAGCGGCTGCAGCTTTTCAATTGCATTTTCAGAAACCTGCTTCTCGCGCAATTCTTTATTCACGCCGTCGACGCCGATCTTATCCAGCTTGTCGATAGCGACTGTAATATCAACGATGCGTTCCTTCTCCCCGATCACTTCGGCAATTCCCGCGAGAATTTTCCGGTTGTTGATCTTGATCGTTACCGGCACGCCGAATTTTGTGAACGCCTCGTCGATCATCTGCACAAGCTCCACTTCATTGATCAGCGAATCGCTTCCGATCACGTCGGCATCACACTGGAAGAATTCGCGGTAGCGCCCTTTCTGCGGACGATCCGCGCGCCACACCGGCTGGATCTGGTAACGCTTAAACGGAAATGAAATCTCATTCTGGTGCTGCACGACGTAACGCGCGAAGGGAACGGTGAGGTCGTAGCGAAGGGCAATTTCAGATTTATGTGGCAGGAAGCTATAATCCACATCAGAAACATCTTTCAGAATTTCCCGTATCGATTCTGCAACCGAAGAATAAGTATTAAAGACGTTTCTGTTACTTCTGATTTTGTAAATCAGCTTATCTCCTTCATCACCATATTTACCCATTAAAGTTTCGGTACGTTCCATTGCAGGCGTTTCAATCGGCTGGTAACCGAACTTTTTGAACACCGAACGGATCGTATCGAAAATGTAATTGCGACGCATCATTTCTTCAGGAGAAAAGTCGCGTGTGCCTTGCGGAATGGAAGGTTTCTGGGCCATAATAATTCGAGAGCACGAAGGTACTAAACAGACTGACGCTGGCGCGTGTTTTTAACCACGGAGGCACGGGGCACGGAGTTCTTTTTCTCCGTGTCCCCGTGCCTCCGTGGTTCATTTTTACCGTATGGCCGTCAGGACTTTGACTTGCTCCAGCACACCACCGGAACGGTACTCCGCTTTCACGATGCCGTAGACCGGCGAATACCATTCTTTCACCTGCCGCTCTTTGGGTTTGGCTTTTTTCACCAGCGGCTTGATACGTTCCGTGGAAGTGATGATCCAGCAATCGAATTTGCCGGCTTTCGTCGTGAGCGAATCGCGGCCTTCGACGGTGCGGTTGACGACGTCGTAGAGCATCGTCGTGTTGCCGGCGGGACGCGTGTATTTCATGACGCCGTTCGTTTCGGGAAGCTGCTCGTTCTTCACGGGCTTCAGCGGGTAACGCAGCGGCGCGCCGGTGATCTCGACGTTTTCGGTGTTGTCGTAGCGGATCTTCGGCGGCACGAGATTCTGCAGCCAGGAAATGAACGTGACGGAATCTTTCGCGATGCGATAAAGGCCTTTCCCGAGAATGGTGGAACCGGAATCCGACGACCACGTAACGTCCGATTCGGAATACGTCGTATCACTTCCAGTCCAACTTTTCGTCACGATCGCATCGGCCGTCACGACGAAGTTGCCGTCTTTATCGTAATAGCTGTAAATGAAATGCGTCCCGCGGGTGAAGAGGTTGCCCCCGACGATCATCGCCGAACAGCAGAGAAAAATTCCGGCGAAAATAGAAAGTGTTCGTACCGTCAGTTTCATTCTGAAAGTTACGAAACTTTTATTCGCCGCAGAGGCGCAGAGAACGCGGAGGTTACGCTGACTTTCGCAGATTGTTTTTGCCACGAATTACGCGGATTACACGAATTATTCAACCGATTGGTAATTCGCGGTATTCGTAAAGATTCGTAATTCGTAACCCTACGGCTTCTTCAAGCCCGTCAACTCGCTGTAACCTTCGAGCTTGTCGCCGCTGTAGGTTTCCGAGCGCACGGTGCCGACTTTAAAGCTGAACCACTCGATGCATTTGCGCGGTTTCATGCCCGGCATGTTCATCGTTCCGATCTGCATGTTGACGTCGGTGATGTAGGAGATCTTGTAGCATTCCCACGTTCCCGCAGTAGTAGTTTTAGATTCCACCGCATCAACTTTACGGTCGCGGACGGCAATCTTCGTGGTGCTCACGAGGCTGCCGCTGCTGTAGGTGTAAATCGTCATCTCGCCGTCTTTCAGCGTTTGCCCGGCCGTCATCGTTTTCGGGTAATCCAGCGTATTGCCTTCGATCTTCACCGTCATGTCCTTTCCCTGGGGCGATGCAGCAGCACCGGCCAGCGATTTCATGTCCATGCGGTATTCGCCGCCTGCGCAGCTGAGCGTGTAATCCATATCCGCCGTCGGTTTCTGCTTGTCGTCGACCATGCTGGCGTGAATGTCGGCGCTCATGCCGTCGGCGGTGTTCGTGACGTTTTTCACCGTGGAGGTCACGACGGAAGTGACTTTGTCCTTGGCGCTGTAGCTCGTCATCGTGAAAACGGTGCCGGCGTGAAACTGTTCGAAATCGCCGCAACCGGAATCGGTGACAAAAGAAAAGCTGATTGCCGCCGTGAGCAGGCTGAGGAGGAGGATGGATTTTTTCATGGGCAGTGAAATTGGTTGCGCCAAAGGTAGGAAAGCAACGCCCACCGGGAAAATGAATTTCGTCATTGAATGGCGTGTTGTATTTGTTTGCGCGATCGGATCAATATCGTTCGAAGCCTATTTATGAACGAACATTCATTTATATTTGCCGGATGCGAACCCGTGACGCCCGTAAAGTCGATGCCATTCGTGAAACCGCCCTGCGCATGATCGTAGAGGAAGGCTTCAAGGGCATGAGCATGCAAAAGCTGGCAAAAAAAGCGGGAGTTTCCCCCGCTACGATTTACCTCTATTACAAGGATCGCAACGACCTGCTTCACCAGCTCTACCTGGAAGTGCTCGATCGTACCAACGAGGCGGCATTGGTAAAATTCCGCCCTTCGATGAGCTTTGCAGAAGGACTGAAGCAGCTCTGGCTGAACCGCTACCGTTATTACACGCGGCACCCGAACGATTTTTATTTCGTCGAACAATTCATCAACTCCCCGCTGGTTCGCAGAATTACCGACAAGGAGGACCAGACCTACCGGGGCCTGATGCGGCAGTTTTATCAAAACGCCATCGCTTCCAGGCAACTGAAAAAACTTCCGTTCGAAGTTTACTGGACCTTATGCAACAGCCCGCTTTACCAGCTGATCCGCTTCCACCTGCAGGATAATATCCACCCGCACCCGGCCATGAAGATCACCGAGAAAAAGCTGCTGGCCACGCTGGAGCTGGTGCTGAAAGCGTTACATCCGTAATTTTTTTTTCATTCATAAAAGAACGAACGTTCACTTATAAATCACACACATGAAACTCAACCATCTCAACCTGGTCGTACCCGACGTGGCAGCGACTACTGCTTTTTTCGAAAAGCATTTTAACTTTCGTTGTACCGGCATCAAGGGCGATCATGCGATAGCGGTCCTGCATGGCGCCGATAACTTCATCCTGGTGCTCAGCAAGCCGCGGAAAAATGAGACGCAGTGTTCCTACCCGCAGGACTTTCACATCGGCTTTATGCTCGACACGGAGCAACAGGTACAGGAAGTATTCCGGAAGCTGCAGGAAGACAACCTCGCGCAGGAAGCGCCGAAAAAGATCCGCAATACGATCTCATTTTATTTTATCGCACCCGGCGGTT
>CAMLEF010000243.1 GCA_946478675.1 uncultured Flavobacteriales bacterium
GCTTTAAGAATAGGATCTATGCTTTGGCTCAGGGCTTGCCTCGCGTCTTTTCGTTTCACTACATATTGCCGTACCTCGGGAAAAACGATACGCACAATTTCGCTTGCTACACCACCAGAAACCAGGCTGATCAGTATGGTTGTGAATTGATTCACGTGTAATAGGGTTAGTATAAAAGAACGTATAAACAGTATTGTATAAATGTAAAAAAGAAGTGTTGTGTAAAAAATTTTTAATGATAATATTACAGTCTGACTTAATGTATAATGAAGCTCGTTCTCAAAACCATCGAAGAGCTGCCACAGGCCGCAGAAACGTTGCTGCAGCAATTTCCCAATGCGCGCGTCTTCGCTTTCCACGGCGATCTCGGTGCAGGAAAAACGACGTTCATCAAAGTGCTCTGCGAAAAGCTGGGCGTGAAAGATGCGATGTCGAGCCCTTCGTTCTCATTGGTGAACGAGTACCATGAGAACGAAGGGCAAAGCGGTGTATCACTTCGATCTCTACCGCCTGAAATCGCCGGCGGAAGCGCTGGATATCGGGATGGAGGAATACCTCTACAGCGGAAATTACTGCTTCGTGGAATGGCCGGAAAAAGCGGCGGAAATTTTGCCGCAGGAAACAGTGCAGGTGAAGATCGAAGAAACGGCAGAGGGGAGAGTGTTGGAATTCGGCGGATCAAAATGAACCACGGAGACACGGAGGCACGGAGAAATTCCAAACTCCGTGTCCCCGTGTCTCCGTGGTTCAATCTTTTTCGAGGATCTTCTTCACTTTTCTTTTGAGCACCGGCAACGCCTCTTCCGCAAACCACGGATTCCGTTTCATCCACAAAAAATTCCGCGGGGAAGGATGCGGCAGCGGAAAATGCTTCGGCAGGTATTCCCGGAAATGCTTCACATTTTCCGTCAGCGTGGCTTTCGCGTTTTTCCCGAGATAAAACTCCTGCGCGTATTGCCCGACGAGCAATGTCAGCTCTACGTTCTTCATGAACTTCCATAGCTTTCCATGCCAGAGCGGCGCGCATTCCGTACGCGGCGGCAGATCGCCGGAAGTTCCTTTGCCGGGATAACAGAAGCCCATCGGCACCAGCGCAAATAAATTCGTGTCGTAGAACTGTTCCTTGCTCACGCCGAGCCAGCTTCTCAGGTTGTCGCCGCTTTTGTCGTTCCACGGAATGCCGCTCGCATGCACTTTCGTCCCCGGCGCCTGGCCGATGATCACGATCCTGCTTTTCGGACTTGCTGCCACCACCGGGTTCGCGCCGTGCGCCAGGAATTCCTCGCAGGCCCGGCAATTTTTGATCTCGCTCAGCAGCTTCTTCACGCTTTCTCCTTTTGGAAGTGACAGTTGAAATTACGCAATCGTGAATGAAGTTTTTCCGGCGGTTGCTGATAATTCTTCATGGATAAAGCATCCGCATATCAGCATCTCCGCAGATCAGCACAACCCTTCCCTGATTTTCCCTATCTTTATCCTTCCACACCTACAGTATGAAAACTTCCCGTGACGTGCTTCTCTCCCTCACTAAAGGAGCACTGCTGCCACAAGAGGAAATGCTGGAAGTAGCCCGCAAAAAGGGCGCGCTCAGCATCGGCATTCCCAAAGAGATCACCTTCCAGGAGAATCGTGTTTCGCTCGTTCCCGATGACGTCGGCTTGCTCGTGAATCACGGCCACCAGGTACTGGTAGAAACCGGCGCGGGGAAGAATGCGAATTTCCAGGACAACGATTATTCCGAAGCCGGCGCGCAGATCGCGTACACCGCTGAGGAAGTTTACAAGCGGGCGGAGATCATCATCAAAGTTGCTCCGCCTTCGCTCGAAGAGATCGACCTGATGCAGCCGAAACAGGCGCTGCTCTCCACGCTGCAGCTGCCCGCGCAACCGGAGAATTTCATCAAGAAACTCATCGCGAAAAAAGTTACCGCGCTCGCTTTCGAATGGATTAAAGATGAAGACGGCGTATTTCCCGTCATCCGCTCCATGGGCGAGATCGCCGGCGGCACATCCATTCTCATCGCGGCAGAATATCTTTCCAACGTCAACAACGGGCAAGGCTCCATTCTCGGCGGCATCTCCGGCGTTTCCCCAACGGAAGTCATCATCATCGGCGCGGGAACGGTCGGCGAATATGCGGCGCGTGCGGCACTCGGTCTCGGCGCTACGGTAAAAGTGTTCGACAATTCCGTGTATCGCCTGCGTCGCCTCCAGAGCTCGCTCGGTACACGCATCTTCACGTCGATCATCCAGCCGAAAGTTTTGTCGAAGCATTTGAAAACAGCCGACGTCGCCATCGGCGCGCTGCGTGCGAGCGGTGGAAGAACGCCGCTGGTCGTTACCGAAAATATGGTGAGCGAAATGAAAGTCGGTTCCGTCATCATCGACGTGAGCATCGACCAGGGCGGTTGCTTTGAAACGTCACGCGTCACCAATCACACCAGCCCGGTGTTCCGCAAGCACGGCGTCATTCACTATTGCGTGCCGAACATCGCATCGCGCGTATCACGCACCGCTTCGTATGCGCTGAGCACGATCTTCGCGCCGACACTGATCAACATGGGCGAAGAAGGCGGTCTCACCAATCTCATCCGCCAGAGCGTCGGTGTGCGCAACGGCGTTTACATCTACAACGGCATCCTTACCAATAAATATCTCGGCGACCTGTTCAACCTTCCTTCGAAGGACATCGACCTGCTCGTCGCTGCATTGTAAACTATGGCCGGCTGGGGAAGAAGAATTCGTTTGTATCTCGTCGGCTTCGGCCTTGGCGTGATTATCTGCCTTATTATGTTCCGCGGCCGCGACATTACCGGTTGTACGCCGACACGACGCGTCACCACGATGATCGCGGCAACGAAACGCCTGCAAATCGATTCGACGATGCTTTGCAAACTGAAATGCGAAGGCATCCCGGTCGACACGCTGCGCAAAGCGGTGCTCGCCGGCGACGTCGACTTCGATGCCAGCAAGCCGCGCAAAGAGCCTGCGCACGAGTATCTCGTGAAGGTGAACGTGAAAGGCAAGCCGATGTCCATGTATTTCTCCACGAACATGGCCGACTCCACCGTGAAGCTCCTGATCGTCGATCCGCCGCTGAACGGGGAGAACTGCGGTTGTAAATAGCATTGCCGTTTCTGTCAATTATCTTTTGGCTGCCCTGCAAGCTTGTTCGAGCGTAGTCGAGAACCTATTGCATTTTAATTCGACAGGTTCTCGACTCCGCTCGAACAAGCAGGGAAACCTATTTGATTTTCCCCTCGCTTTTTCTACCTTCAACATCCCGGAAAAATCAATCCTGACTACCCATCCGGGAATCGCGCTCAACTTACTTTCTCAACACACCAACATGAAAAATCTCCGACTCCTTTTCACGGCGATGCTGGTGCCTGCTGCTGTCATTTCTTTTGCGCAGCAACGGTTCTCCGGCAACGAAGCGGCGAAGATCTGCCCCGGCAGCCAGCTGGTCATGATCAACCAACAGTCGCATGTGCCGTCGTTCATCGTGTTCAGCAAAGGCACGGCTGTTCCGGCGGCTTCCGTTTTTGAACAGCTGCGTTCACCGCTGCAGATGCAGTTTGCCGACGGCTGGCAGCTCAAGCGCAAAGAGAACGATCGTCTCGGTTTTACGCATTACCGTTACACGCAAACGTACAACGGCGTAAAAGTCGAGAACGGCGAATACCTCGTGCATGAGCACAACGGTCGCGTGGAAACCGTGAACGGCATGTGGATGGACGGCATCACCGTCAACACTTCTCCTGCGCTGAATGAAGCTGCCGCGCTTGCTGCTGCGAAAAATTATATCGGCGCCACGCTTTACAAATGGGAAATTCCGGGGCAGGAAGAACAGCTGAAAATGCTGAAGAACGATCCGGCTGCGACCTGGTTCCCGAAAGGCGAGCTCGTCGTCGTTTGCCGCGGCAATGATATTTACAAGCGTGATTATCGCCTGGCGTGGAAGTTCGACGTGTTCGCTGTGCAACCGTTCAGCCGCAACTTCGTTTTCGTCGATGCGCAGGACGGCAGCATTCTTTATACGCAAAACCGCATCTGGGAAGCCGACGTGGCTGCTACCGGCACCACGCGTTACAGCGGCACGCAGAGCTTTACGTGCGACAACAACGCCGCCGGGCAATATCGTCTTCGCGAAACGGCGCGCGGACAAGGCATCCAGACGTTCAATGCGAACGGCTCCACCAACACGGCGAACGCAGTTGATTTTACGAATACGTCGACAAGCTGGACCAGCACCGCGAACGGCAACGACTGCGCGCGTGATGCGCATTGGGGCGCCGAGAAAACGTACGACTACTACATGAACCTGCACAACCGAAACGGCCTCGACGATAACGGGCTGCTGATGGTTTCTTACGTGCATTACGATACGCAGCTCGACAACGCGTACTGGGACGGTTCTTCGATGAACTATGGCGACGGTACGCAACAGCCCGGTGGTTTCAATCCGCTGGTAGCGATCGACGTTTGCGGTCACGAATTCACGCACGGCGTTACGCAATACACCGCGAACCTCGATTACCAGGATGAGTCCGGCGCGTTGAATGAATCGTACTCCGATATTTTCGGAACGGCGATCGAATTTTACGCGAAGCCTGCGACTGCAGATTTCCTCATCGGCGAAGAGATTACGGTGACGGCGAATACGGCGCTGCGTAACATGCAGAACCCGAATCAATACGGCGACCCGGATACGTACACGGGCACCAACTGGTACACGGGCACTGCTGACAATGGCGGTGTGCATACGAACAGCGGCGTGCAGAATCGTTGGTTCTACGTCTTGTGCCAGGGCGCTTCCGGCACGAACGATCTCGGCAATCCGTATAACGTTACCGGCATCGGTGTGCAATCTGCTGCGGATGTTGCGTTCCGTTGTCTCACCGTTTATCTCGTGAATACTTCGCAGTATGCAGATGCCTGCACGTATAGCATCCAGGCGGCGCAGGATCTTTTCGGAGCTTGTTCCCCGGAGGTCATTGCCACGACGAACGCGTGGTATTCCGTCGGCGTCGGCAGCCAGTTCTCTTCAACCGTTAATGCAGCATTCACAGCTGATGTAACCACGACCTGCAGTCTTCCGCTCACGGTGAACTTCTCCAATAACAGCACGAACGCGACAAATGCGGTTTGGAATTTCGGCGACAACACGACGAGCACGACGTACAATCCTTCGCATACGTATTCGCAGCCGGGCACGTACAACGTTTCGCTTTCGGTGAACAGCGCCTGCGGAACGGATTCGGTGCTGCAATCGTCTTACATCACGATCAACACGCCTGCCGCTCCCGTATCGACGGACCAGTCGAGCTGCACGAATGCGAGCTTCACGCTGAATGCCACCGGCAACGGCACGCTCAATTGGTACACTGCGCCGACCGGAGGAAATCCTGTTGCAACCGGCACGAGTTACACAACGCCTGTGCTCAGCAACACGACGACGTATTACATCGAGAACGCCGTTAACCAACCCGGTGGAAATGTTGGGCCCGTGAACAACAGCTTCGGCACAGGCGGACAGCACAACAATACGTCGACGCAGTATCTCGAGTTCACCGTGCTGCAACCGTGTACGCTCGCCACCGCGTACATCAACGCAGGCTCAACCGGGAATAAAACGTTCACGCTCTGGGACAGCAACGGCAACCAGCTGAACCAATATGTTGTGAATGTTCCCTCCACAGGCGGACAAACGATCACGCTGAACATACCGCTGACGCCGGGCAGCTATCGCATCGGAGGCACGCAGATGAACCTGTATCGCAACAACAGCGGCGCGAATTATCCGTACACGATGAACAACGTCGTCAGCATCACCGGCTCTTCGGCAGGTTCGGCGTTTTATTATTACCTCTACAACTGGGGCATCACGCTGCCGCCCTGCACGAGCCAGCGCACGCCGGTCACCTGCTTCGTCGGTTCGCCGGTGATCAGCTTCTCTTCCGCAGCGTACGATACGGTTTGCACATTCACTTCTCCGTTCGCACTGACGGGCGGTTCTCCTGCGGGCGGAACGTATTCCGGTCCCGGCGTGAGCAACGGCGTTTTCGATCCGATCGTTGCAGGCGTGGGCACGCATACGATCACGTACACGTATACCGACGCGAACAGCTGCACCGGCTCGATGACGCAATCGGTGTACGTCGATGTGTGCACGGGCATTTCCGCTGTGACTTCGGCTTCCGGTTTCAACGTGTACCCGAATCCTGCGAATGATCAGCTGACGGTGACGATGGATCTTCCGAAAGAAGAAGCGGTGATCGTTTCGCTGACGAATCTTCTCGGTGAAGAAGTGTTCACGTCGAAACAAACGCAGCCTGCAGGAGCGATGCAACTGCAGTTGAATACTTCGAATTATGCACGCGGCGTTTACCTGCTCACGGTGAAAACGTCGACGGGTACGCAGATGCGAAAAGTGGAATTGCAGTAAAAATTCTTTTTGCCGCAGAGGCGCAGAGGTCGCAGAGGTTTTCTCCGCGCGCTCTGCGCCTCTGCGGCTTTTTTTTGTCCTGCTGATTTTGCACGAAGTGCCGGCATGAAATTTCATCGGCAATTCCCTACCTTGAAGTGCTCAATCACGCGTCCCTGCCCCGGAGGATGCTGCACACTACAAACTTTATTTTCCCAATGAAAAAAGCCTACCATTACCTGGTCGTTGCGGCAATGGCGTTCACCGTTTCGTCGTTTGCGCAACAGCAACTCAATCTCGGCGGGGCAACCGTCGTGAGCCACAGCAAATACACCGGCCTGCCGAACTTCATCCGCATGGAGCCCGGCAGCACGATCAGTCCCGACGGATTCGCGGCGTGGCTGCAAACGGCATTCGCGCTCGATCCTTCGCTGAGCTTCCGCGCTTACAGCACAGAGAAAGACCGCATCGGCATGACGCACGTGCGTTACCGCGAATACCTCGGCAATTTCCCGATCGAGAACACGATGATCATTGCGCACGTGAAAGACGGACGCGTGGTGTCGTTCAACGGCGATTATTTTCATGACGTGAATCCTGCGTTGTCTGCCGGCGTTGCAGAAGCTGCCGCTTTGCAGACCGCGTTGAACAATGTGCATGCGCAGAAATACAAATGGGAAAACAAAGCGCAGGAAGCGGCGATGAAGCAGCGGATCAACACCGCGCCGGTGGAAGCGGGCGCCAAG
>CAMLEF010000244.1 GCA_946478675.1 uncultured Flavobacteriales bacterium
CAATACTCAATACTCAATACTCAATACTCAATACTCAATACTCAATACTCAATACCCAATACCCAATACTCAATACTCAACTCAAAACTCCCAACTCCGAACTATCACCTATCTTCGCATCATGCAACCACTTGTCGGCATCATCATGGGCAGCGCGTCCGACCTCAAAGTCATGAACGACGCCGCCGCGGTCCTCGACCAGCTCGAAGTTCCTTTTGAAATTTCTGTTGTCTCCGCGCATCGCACGCCCGAGCGCATGTTCGAATACGCGAAAGCAGCAGCCGGCCGCGGGCTCAAAGTGATCATCGCCGGAGCCGGTGGTGCAGCGCATCTTCCCGGGATGGTGGCCTCCCTCACGCCGCTGCCGGTCGTAGGTGTTCCCGTCAAATCTTCCAACTCCATCGACGGCTGGGATTCGATCCTTTCGATCCTGCAAATGCCGAACGGCGTTCCCGTAGCGACGGTCGCGCTCAACGCAGCGCAAAATGCCGGCATCCTCGCCGCGCAAATTGTCGCCGCCGCCGATAGTAATTTGCTGAACCGCATCGCCGCGTTCAAAGAAAATCTCAAGAAAAAAGTGATGGATTCCGTGCAGGAAACGGAGAAGGTGGAATTCAAATACAAAACGAAGTAGTCTTCAGTAACGCCTTCTTTTCATTTTCACAGAGGCGAATAGCTGAAGAAAAAACTGCAAACTTCTTCGCCCGAAGGAGTAAGGTAAGTAATCACCTTCACCTTCGCTTCATCGACCAACCGGCGCGGATAAAACTCCGTAATTTTCGTCAATTGCGTTTCCTGCTTGCCGGTTTTCATGTTCGTGACGCAGGCCCGTCCCGCCTCCAGCTCCTCCCGGAGAAACCGGGAACTTACAACCGACAGCGCACCCCTGTCGTTCTTCGTAACCGAATCCAAATTGATTGTCGCCTGCGGAAAAAGCGAATCCAGTTTTTGCGCGCGCAGTGCAGTGAGCGTGTTCGACTTCAACGCCCGGAAATAAGCGTCGCGGTCCATCTGGATGCGGAAATTCTCAAAATATTTTTCGATGTAACGCACCGGCGCTTCCGGTCGCATCGTGTATTGGTGCGTGAGCGCTTTCGGGGTAATGCAGCCTGCCAGGAGAAAAAGCAGGAACAGCGGGATTATTTTTTTCATCACAGCAAGTTACGCAGTTGCGTTTTCAATTGGCAATTTTCAAATCGGCAATTCACAAATTAACTAATTGACAATTTATCCCCGCCCCTTGCGAAATCGCAGCGTCCCGGCTACTTTTAACGCTGCATGAAAAACCTCTTCCTGCTCGCATTTCTACTGCCCTTCACTTTCCTGCACGCCGGCGACAACCCGCCGCTCGGTGCGCGCACACAAGGCATGGCAGGATGCGGCGCGGCGCTCTCCGGCGATCTCTGGGGCGTTCAGAATAACCAGGCCGGTCTCGCGTTCATCAAAAATTTCCAGGCCGGTGCCTTCTACGAAAGCCGTTTCCTCGTGAGCGGCCTCGGCATGAAAGGATTCGCCGCAGCGCTTCCGACCAAAGCCGGCGTATTCGGGCTCGGCGTTTCTTCGCTCGGCCTCGGAAACCTCTACAGCGAAAACAAAGCCGGCCTCGGTTTCGCCAAAACATTCGGCCCGCGATTTTCCGCTGCCGTGCAGATCGATTATTTCTACACGCACATCGGCGAGAATTACGGCAACACCTCCACCGCCTGCGGAGAGATCGGCCTCATGGGTGAGCCGGTGAAGAATTTGAAAATTGGTTTTCACGTGTTCAACGTGTCGCGCAGCAAGCTCGGCGGCGGAACAGACGAACGTCTTCCGACCATCATGCGGCTCGGCGCGCTGTACAGTTTCTCCGATCGTGTGCTCGTTTCGCTCGAGACGGAAAAAGACATCGACTACAAACCGGTGGTGCGCGGCGGAATCGAATACCGTCCCGTCGAGAAATTCTATCTCCGCGCTGGCGCCGCTTCCAATCCCGGGTTGATGTCGTTCGGCTTCGGCGTCGTGATGAATAAATTCCGCCTCGACATCGCTTCGTCGTTTCATTCAACACTCGGCTTCTCGCCCGCCGTCAGCCTGCAATACGGTCTGGAATGAAAAAGCTGCTGACGGTTTTCCTGTTGCTGCTCTCCGTTTTTTTCACGGAGAAAATTTCCGCGCAGGTCACCACCGACACGACCACGACCGATGATCCGCTGCAGCAACAGATCGAAAACCTTTCCGAAAATCTCGGCAACGAAAACGCCGACCTCACCACGCTCGAGGAGAATTTAAAATACTACGCCTCCCACCCGCTCAACCTCAACACCGCCACGCGCGAAGAGCTCCAGGAGCTGCAGCTGCTCGACGAGATCCAGATCGACAACCTGCTGCAGCACCGCGAACGTTTCGGCCCGCTGATGACGATCTACGAGCTGCAGACCATCGACGGCTTCGATCTCGCGACGATCTACAGCATTCTCCCTTACGTCCGCGTAACCGACAACATGACGGCCGGGCATTTCAGCCTGCGCGAGATGTGGGCCAACGGCAAGAATGAAATCGTGCTGCGTGACCAGCGCATTCTCGAAACGCAGAAAGGCTACACGCCCATCGACAGCGCCGCGCTTGCCGCCAACCCGAACACGCGTTACCTCGGCTCGCCCGATCATCTCTACGCGCGTTACCGCTTCACCTACGGACAATACGTAAGCGCCGGCGTGATCGCGGACAAAGATGCGGGCGAAGAATTTTTCAAAGGCACGCAAAAGCAGGGCTTCGATTTTTATTCGGCGCATCTCTGCGTGCGCAATATCGGTTTCGTCAAAGCCGCAGTCGTCGGCGATTACCAGGTGAGCTTCGGGCAAGGCCTCACGGCGTGGACGGGTTACGCGTTCGGCAAAACGTCGTTCGTGATGAATACGAAACGAAACGCCTCCGGCATCCGCCCGTATACGTCGACCGACGAAAACAAATTTCTCCGCGGCGGCGCAGCGACCGTTCGCTTCGGAAAATTCCAGTCGACGGCTTTTTTCTCCATGAAAAAACGCGACGCGAACATCCTGCTGGAATCCGACACCACCGGCGGAAAGAACGCGGAAGTGCTTGCCGTAAGCAGCCTGCAAACGACCGGGCTTCACACGACGCCGGCAGAGATCGCGGATAAAGATGCGATCACCGAACTGATCTACGGCGGCAACCTTTCTTACAAAGGGAAACATCTGCAGCTCGGCGTCACCGGCATGTACAGCCATTACAACGCCGATCTCAACCGCAGCCTGCAGCTGTACAATCAATTCGAATTCACCGCGCGCGAGAATACCGTCGTCGGTGCGGATTACGACTGGAGCCTGCACAATTTTCATTTCTTCGGTGAAGCGGCACGCAGCGCCAACGGCGGTTATGCTTTCGTGAACGGCGTACTCATCAGCCTCGATCCGCGGCTCGCGTTTACCGTGCACCAGCGTTTCTTCGACAAGAAATTTCAAAACGTTTACGCGAACGCATTTTCAGAAAGCACGCTGCCGGAAAACGAACGCGGGTTGTACTTCGGCGTTTCCGCCAAACCGTTCCGCCGCATCACGGTAAACGCGTACATCGACCATTACATTTTCCCGTGGATGCATTACCAGGTCGATGCGCCATCGCACGGCTCCGACCTGCTCGTGCAAGTGAATTTCACGCCGGATAAAAAGACGGATATGTATTTCCGTTATCGTCACCGCGACAAATTCACGAATGCAAACGACGCGGAAGCCGACATCGACTACATCGTTCCGCTCACGCAGGACAACTGGCGCTTCAACATTCAATATCCCGTCGGCAGCGCGTGGCGTTTCCGCAACCGCATCGAGTTCTCCGCGTATCATCCGTCGAATAAAACGATCTCGCACGGCTTCGCGATCTGGCAGGACGTTACTTACAAAAAGCTCGGCAGCCCCGTTTCTTTCACCGCACGTTACGCGCTCTTCCAGACCGACGATTTCAATTCGGCGATCTACGCGTATGAGAACGATATGCCGTACCAGTTCACCGTCCCGGCGTATTATTACAAAGGTTCGCGCGCCTATCTCCTCGTGAACTGGGACGTGACGCGTCATTTCGAAATTTATTTCCGCATCTCGCAGTTCTTCTACCAGAACAAAAACGTGATCAGCGAAGGATCGCTAACCGAGATCCAGGGCAACACGAAGACGGAAGCGAAAGTGATGCTGCGTTTGAAATTCTAAAAAGCCGCAGAGGCGCAGAGGACGCTGAGAAAAACTCTGCGAACCCTGCGCCTCTGCGGCGTTTTTATGTTCCTCTTATTTCTCGTGGATCACGTGGAAGAATCCCGTGAACGTCTTGTCCAGGTTCGGGCCGCTGAGCACGTAGTAATAAACGCCATCTACCACATCCGGCTTCCAGTTGTTCTGGTAGTCGTTGCTTTCGTAAACGAGGTTGCCCCAGCGATTGTAAACCACCAGCTTCGAATTCGGATGATCAAGCAGGTTGGTGAATTCGAGCACGTCATTCTTGCCGTCGTTGCCCGGCGTAACTACGTTCGGCGCAGAAACCGGCGGCACCGGGATCTCCGTCTGCACAAGGTACATTTGCGATTGTGAAGCCGAGCAGCTGCCCGCCTGCACTGTGAGCGTTACGGTGTAAAGACTATCCGTGGCGTACGTGTGCGTCGGGTTCTGCTGCGTCGACGTATTGCCGTCGCCGAAATCCCAGAGCCAGCTGATCGCGCCCGGCGTGTTGTCGGTGAACTGTACCGTCGTTCCGGCAGGCTGCGGCGGAGGCGGCGTCATCGTGAAGCTGATCGCAGGCGATGCGATAATGTCGACGACGATGTTGGCGGTAGTTGCCGCGGGAGGCGTACCGTTATCCGTGCCGGTGATCGTGATGGTGTTGTAGCCGGTGTTCGCTGCATTCGCCGTCAGCAAAATGGAAATCACCGCGGGATTGCCGGTCGTATTCACCGTCGTCACCACGCCCTGCATGGAAGTCGTGACGGTCGGCGTCGTGTTCTGTCCCTGCTCCGGCGAGAGGAACGTCGCGGAAATAGTGGCGGTGTCACCGATGCAAAGCACGAGCGTATCGCACACCTGCGCGGAGTTCATGATCGGCGGAAGGTTGTTGCCTGCGCCGTTGTTGCACACGTCGAAATAGAACGTCTGGTTATCCAGCCAGCTCACCTGGTCGACGTTGCCGAAAGGACCGTCGTAATTCGTACCCGGCGCATCAAACTGACCGATCTGGATGAAGTCAACGCCGTTGCCGCGGTTCACACCGACCGTAGCCGCAGAGCCGCCGAAGCCGCCGGAACCGCCGGATGCATCACCCGTAGTCCATTGCATGTCGCCGTAGCAGAAATTCACGTTGTTGCCCACCGGCAGGATCGGATCGGTGCCGTTCGTGATGATGAGCTGGAAATCGTTCAGCTTGTCGGCGTAGCTGTTGAAGTAACCGACCGTTTGCCAGCGCACAATCATGTACGAGCTCGTCACTTTGTAATAAACAAGTCCGCTGGCGGTATTACGCGTATCGACGTCGCCCCAGAACGGCGCGATCATCACGAAGTTCGGATCGGGAAACGCATTCGCGGTAAACGTTCCGTACGGCGCGAAGAACGAAATGTTGCCGTTGTTGTTGATGTAGCAATCCGTCATCGTCTGTCCGTAGAAGCAGAAGCTGAACGGCAGGCTGATGAGCTGGGAAGAACCGTCGTCGTTGCGATAATCCGGCGGCGTGTAGAAGTCGAACGGAACAACCTGGAAGGTGCTGTCGACCGGGATCATGCAATTGCAGAGTACGCTTGCTGCGGTATGCGGCTGGATCTTCGGTTGCAGCGGCATGGCCAGCGTATCGTTGCCGCGGATGATCAGCGGGCCTTTCGGAAGCTTTCCTTCCGTCTTCATTTTTTGATACTCGGCCGTGTTCGGCTTCGGCAACGCCGTTTGCGCAAAAGCGTTGATTCCGGAAAGCAGCAGGATGGACAATAATGCCCGTTTCGCGTTTTTCATAATGATTTTACAGATAACGGGGTTCGCCCGCTAAAGTTACGTACACGATCAGCGGATGACGTTGACATGACCGATGTAACGATGAGAAATTCCATCAAGACCCTGCACCATGACGCGGTAGACGTACGTGTCTTCTTCCACCATAGTGCCTTTGTTGCGACCGTCCCAGCCTTTGTACGGATCATCGGAGCGGAACAGCATATTGCCCCAGCGATCGAAGATCAGCAGCTCGTATTTCGTTACGTAAGTCGGATCGCTGAACACCGGCGTAAACACGTCATTGCGTCCGTTGCCGTTCGGGGTAAATGCATTCGGGATCCACACGAGCAGCTCGGGTGAAATAATCACTTCCGCATACGCCGTATCAGGACAAGCGCCGCCGGCGGCAGAAACGATCAGCATCACGTTGTACGATCCGGTGTCCGGGTAAACGAACGTCGGGTTTTGCATCGTCGAAGTATTGCTGCCGGCACCGAAATCCCAATACCATTCGGCAGGCCCGGCGGTCGACTGATCCGTGAAGATGATCGTCGGATCGCTCACCGTTGCGGGCTGCGGACCGAATGTGAATGCGGCCTGCGGACCAGGGATGACATGAATGTAATTCTGAATGGAATCGGTGTAAACGCAACCCTGCGCGGAAGTCACCATCAGCGTGACGGTGTAGTCGCCCTGGTTCGGGTAGCAGTACTGCGGATTCTGCGTCGTGTCTGTTCCGCCATCGCCGAAATTCCAGCTCCATTGCGCAGCCGAGCTGTTTTGCACCGTCGACTGGTCCGCGAACGTAACGCAAAGCGGTGCGCATCCCGTAGTCGGCCCGGCGGTAAAGTTCACCTGCGGGAGATAAAAGACCTGTACGTTCTGCACGGCTGTGTCTTTGCATCCGATCGAATCAACAACAAGAAGCGTCACCGGGTAAGTGCCGGGCGTGTTGTAAACGTAAGTCGGAGAATTGATGTTTGAAGTATCGTTCGTGAGCGCCGGCAGGCCGAAATCCCAATGATACGTTACGATCGGGCCATTGGCAGCCGTCACCAGCGAGCTGTCGTTGAAATTCATCGGTGCGCCGGGGCAAACACCCGTAGCAGAGAATGCTGCTGTCGGTCCCGGGATGACGTTAACGATGACATTACCGGTCGTTGTTTGTGCAGGACTACCGTTGTCGGTTCCGGAAATCGTAATC
>CAMLEF010000245.1 GCA_946478675.1 uncultured Flavobacteriales bacterium
GCCTGCTCCTCACCGCACTTCTTGTTACCGCGATCACTTCCGCTGCAACGGCCAAAGCCCCTAAAAAGAAGCCGGTTTCTTTCAACGATATTTCCATCATGGCCGTAACGGCCGGCGACGGTTTCGGCTGGCGCTATATCCCGACTGCAGGAATTCTCTTCGGAAAATCCACGATCGCTTACGGCGGCCCGGTGATTTGCGGAACCGACCGCAACGTTTCCGGCTTCCTGCTCGGCACGCGTTATGTGTTCATGCCTGAAAGCAAAAGCTACAGCGGCCACGTGCGCATCGCCGCAGGATTTTCCGTTCAGCGTTTTAATGAAACCGCGTTGAGCCCGTTAACCGTTTCGCAGGAAACGATGCGCGCGCATGTCACCGAAGCCGCACCGGGCGTCAATTTCGTACAGCTGAAATATTCCGGATGGGAATACGCCTCTACCGCCACGCTGACCTATCGCTTCGGATTCGGATTGCTGCTGCGCGGAGAAGCCGGGTTAATGTATTACACCACGAAAGAAAGCGACGGCCAGCCTGTTCCGACTTTTCGCGATAAAAGCGATTTCGGCGTACGCATCGGCGCGGGCCTCGGATGGAGTTTCTGAGCGTTGAGGAAAGCAGTCTGCAATTGGCAATCTACGGTGATTCAAATGTCCATTGCCGACTGCCAACTGAACTACAGCATCATTGAAACTGCCGGAGCGCGCACCAATTGCCGCAAGCGCTGGCTACTTCGAAAGCACGTCCAGCTGCTTGTCGTCGAGACGAATGAATTTCAGCAGCGCGTCGGGGCCGATGTTGTCGCGCTGGAACGTGGTCCAGGCTTGTTCCACTTTCGAGCGTTTCTGCGAAGACGTATCGTTCAGCGCGGTTTTCAGGAAACGTCCGAACGCGTGCGCGGGAGCGAAACGGTTGGCGAGATCTTCCCCGGCGAGTTTGCGCGTGATGCTGCGAATGGTGATCTCCGCCTGCTCCGTTTTTCCGGCGAGCAGCAGTGCGAGGCTGAGAAATAATTTCACTTCGCATTCGGCGAACGGAAAATTCTTGAAGCTGATGTCGTTCAGCACGCGGTTGAGCAGCGTGGCGGCTTCTGCATATTTCGTTTCGTAAAATTCATGCGCGGCTTCGGCCACGAGGCAATACACGTACGTGAACGTGTCGTCGGGATTTGCTTCGAAGCGCGTGAGCGGCTTGTACTCCTGCGCAGGAACCTGCACGAGACGTTCGGCGCGCGAGAAAAGAAAATGCGCGGAGGGGCAGGAGTGATGCAGGTGCAACAGGTCATCGACCTGCTGGTTGACTTTCTCATACGCCGCCGCCGCGTTCTTGTGCAGGCCGAGACGATGGTAATATTCGAACACGAAGAAATGATGCATCACCGAAAGGAAACGATAGCGGCGATCGTCGGGATGGCTGTCGAGCACATTGCGGAGTTGCTGCAATTGTTCTTCCACCGTGTCTTCCGTTTCCGGGATCTCGTTCCGGTTGTCGGCGAAGAGCGCGTACGCCACGCCCACCGTGATCAGCGTGACGCGCAGGCGGTGTGATTCGTACAGCCGTGAAACGTTGACGAGCTCCTTCAGGTAAAGCTTGAGAATTTCTTTTTTCGATTCGTCGTGCGAGAGCAAATACTGTCCCAGCTCGCGCGTGAACATCGACGCTAATTCGTCGGCTTTATCGAGGGCGAGCGCATAGGCCACGCTTTTGTTGTACAGCTGCTGGTAATGATAATAGTTGCTGGAATGCAGGTGCAGCTTTTTCAGCGCGTTGTAAACGGCCACGAGCTCCGCGGGCATATCCACCAGCTTCAGCTCCGACTCGAGGTGCTCGAGCATGCTGATGGCGGTTTCGCGGGGCGCATGGTACATGAGGTACGGGATCGACGAGATGTTCTTCAGCAGCTCGGCGCGGTTGTCGCTCGCGGTGCGGAACAGGAACTGCTGCACTTTGTCGTAGAGGCGCGACTTCAGCGTATAGAACGCAGCATTGTTGGCGCCGGTGCCTTTGCGGAGCTCTCCGTCGTCGAGGCCGGGCTCGCGGCAGAGCTCGAGCAGTCGCAGGAATTTTTCGCCGCGGTTGGTCGACAGTTCGAGGTGCAGGGCCTCGTACTGGTCGGCGGAAAGCTGTTCAACTACTTTTTTCAGCATATGCGGTGGGTGTGTAAACCGGGAATGGGAAGGTCAGCGTAAATCTCGTGAAAGCTTCGGGGCGCGATTCCACGTCGATCGTTCCGCCGAGCAGCTCCACGGTTTGCCGCACAATATACAACCCCAGGCCGGAACCGGACGACATCTGCGTAGCGCGGTAGAACATTTCGAACACCGAACTGATCTGGTCGGGTGCGATGCCAACGCCGTTGTCTTCGAAATGGATTACGAGCTGCCCATCTTGCTCCATCACCTTCAGCGTCACGAACGAATCGACGTGCGCGCGCGAAAACTTGATGCTGTTGCTCACCAGGTTGTTCAGGATGATCTGCCAGCGCTCCGGGTCGGAATAGAACGGCCGCGTGACCGTATTCTCGTATTCGAAACGGATGCGCCGCGAATTGTCCATGAACTGGTGCATCGATACCGTCGACGTGAACAGCTCGCGGAAATCGATCTGCGACAGCACCGGCTTGAGGCGGGAATTGCGCGAATAGTTAATGATGTTCTGGATGAGCCGGTCGAGGCGCTGCACGCTTTCCTGGATCTTGTCGAGGTAGATCGCGGCATTGTCGGCGAACGGTTCTTTGCGCATGAGCGAGAGCAGGCCGAGCACGGAGGTGAGCGGTGCGCGCAAATCGTGCGAAGCGCTGTACACGAAACGGTCGAGCTCGCGGTTGGTCTTCGTCAGCTCTTCGTTCTGCGCGCGCAGCTTTTCCGCCGCCAGCTTCGATTCGGTGATGTCGCGCTGGATGAACACCCAATGCGTGAAGCGCCCGCTATGGTCGCTCACCGGCGTTACCGTTACCGTTACCCAGAACAGGCTGCCGTCTTTCCGGTAATATGCCAGCTCCGCTTCGGAAGCTTCCCAGCGGTCCATCGCCTGCCGCAGCCGGTCGACGGCTTCCGAATCGGTGAGCGGACCGGTGAGGCGGAACAGGCTCTGCCCGATGATCTCTTCGGGTGAAAATCCCGTCATCTCGGAAAAAGCGCGATTCACGAAAACAATCTTGCGCGACGCTTCACCGGGCGAAGGAATCGCTTCGGTAATGACCACCGCATCGTTCGCATTCAGGATGACGGACTGGAACAGCGTCAGCAGGTGCTCTTCGGCTTTCAGGTCGGTGATGTCTTTCGAGACGCCGATCAGGCCGGTGATGTTATTGTGAACGTCGTAGTTGTAAGTGACCTTCAGCTCCACCCAGATAATGTGCCCTTTCTTCGTGCGGCGCTGCACCACGGTCTGGAAAACGTCTTCTTTCTCGAGCCGCCGCGCTACGCTATCCGGATCGGTGCCGTCGTGGAGATCCACCTGGATCCTGTCGAGCGGGCGTCCGAGCATTTCTTCCGCAGCGTAGCCGAACGTTTCCGTCGCCGCTTTGTTCCAGTACACGACATTCTTGTCGAGGCCCGTCACGATCACCGCGTCGGTAATGTTCCCCAGCACGGTCGACTGGAAATGCAGCCGTTCCGCATGCTCGATGAGGCTGAGCGTATGCCGCATGCGCTCGATGCTGAAGTAAACGCTTTTGCTCAGCACGGCCGGCACGAGGTTGTCCTTCATCAGGAAATCCTGCGCGCCGTCTTTCAGCGTCTGGAGCGCGAGCTGCAAATCGGTGACGCCGGAAAGCACGATGGTGGGCGTAACCGGCAGCAGCGGCTTGAGCAGGCCGAAAGTTTCGGGGCCCGAAGTATCCGGCAGCGAAAGGTCGAGGAAAACGAGATCGTATTGCTCCGTGCGTAATCGCTCACTGGCTTTGGCGAACGTTTCCGCACAATCGAGACGGGCAATGGGTATAAGCGTTTCCGCCAGGCATTCTTTCAGCAGGATGAAGTCGGCGTGGTTGTCCTCGACGACAAAAATGCGCAACGGGACGGTATTCAGGAGCATGCCGGGGGAAGCTGTGCTGTGGAGATCCAGTAATCTTCAATGAGGCGAAGCTGGCGCGTGAATTCCTCGAGGTCGCCGGGCTTCGTGATATAGCTGTTGGCGTGTTTGTAATACGATTTTTGAATGTCGTCGGGCGCGGATGAGGTCGTAAGCATGATCACCGGGATGGCGCGCAGCCGGTCGCTGTTCTTGATGTGGTCCAGCACTTCGATGCCGTCGACCTTCGGAAGGTTGATGTCGAGCAGCACCATTGAAACGCTGCGTTCGGTTTCATACGGCGCTTCTCCTTCGAGAAAACGGATCGCCGCTTCGCCGTCTTTTACGACCGACAAATGACCGATGCCGTTGCCGTCGAGCGCTTCCCTGGTAAGAAGAATATCACCGTCGTTGTCCTCGACCAGCAAAATGTGAATGTCTGAATGCATAACCCGGGAATGTTACAATATACAAGGATTTGGAATAAGCAATTGATGCTTTGTGAATTATTTTTTAATAGTGAAGCAGAAGCAGCTTCCCTTGCCGGCCGCGGCTTCCACCCACATTTTTCCGCCGTGCCGCTCCACGATCTTTTTGCAGATCGCCAGGCCGATGCCCGTGCCCGAATATTCCGTCTTGCTATGGAGGCGCTGGAAGATCACGAAGATCTTCTCATGGAATTTCGGGTCGATGCCGATGCCGTTATCGCGAACGCGGAACAGCCAGTGCGTGCCTTCGTCTTCGCTGGAGATGCGGATCACCGGCGCATCGTCGCTGCGGTACTTCAGCGCGTTGCTCACGAGGTTCTGGAAGAGCTGCAGCAGCTGCACTTTTTTTCCGTGCACCGTGGGAAGGTGCGAAATGTCGATCGTCGCCTGCGTGCTGCTGATGGTTTCGGAAAACAGCGCGAGCACTTCCTGCACGAGCACATTAAGGTCGACCGGCACGTTATCGTCTTTGCTCGAGCCTAAGCGCGAATATTCGAGCAGGTCGCTGATCAGCCGTTTCATCCGTTCGGCGCCGTCTACCGCAAAGGCGATGTACTGCTGCGCGGTTTCGTCGAGCTCCGTGCCGTAACGCTTTTTCAGCAATTGCAGGAAGCTCGTGATGATGCGCAGCGGCTCCTGCAAATCGTGCGAGGAAACGAATGCGAAACGCTCCAGTTCCGCGTTGGATTCGGCCAGCTCTGCGGCGCGCTTTTCCAGCATCTCGTTGAGCGCGTTCACCTCTTCCATCGCGCGTCGCGGTTCCGTAATGTTTTGCGCAAGCGCGATCATGCGGTGCGGACGGTTTTTCGCGTCGCGCGTAACCAGGATGGTAATGTGGTAAACCGTATCGGACGGCGAGGGATTGGCGGGCGCTTCGTATTGGTAAAAATCGGAAGACGCCAGGCTGTTGCGGAGATTATCCTGCAGCTGCAGCAGAACGCGTTCCGGCAATACTTCGTCCGCATACCGGCCGACCAGCGTTTCACCGGGAAGGCCCAGCAGCTGGCCGGCTACGGGATTCAGCTTTTCGATCGCGAAACGTCCCTGCGGCGTGATGGAAAAAACGAAGATCCCATCCTGCATGTTGTTGAAAATGTCGAACAGCTGCAGCTCGCTTCGCAGGATGTCGTTGTTCGTGCGAACGGCGCTCGTCACGTAAAACGTTTCATCCGTATCCTGCGAAAGCGAAATGTAGAGCCCGGGCTCCGAAACGTAAATGCAGCACGATTCCACCAGCAACTGCTCGCCGGGACGGATCAGCCGGATGCGAAAACAGGAACCATTCACCACTTCGCGCACTTCTTCTTCCGTCATGCGAAAAGCCACGATGATGGAAAGCGGTTGCGGAAGCGTAAGGGCGTGACGAAGCTTGTCTGCGGAACTTACCCAGACAATAGAAGGATCGGTGGCAACTTGCTCACGCATTGCTGGGGGTTAACCGATTTCGAAAGCGACCAACGACTGATCGTCAGTCTGCTCGTTTTCACCCCGCCAAAGTAGATAGTTTTTGTGAATCACTTCTTTCTGTAACGACATGGGCGCGCGGCTGGTGATCTGCAGCAATTCGCGCAATTGTCGTGAGCCGAAACGTTTATTGCGTTCGCCACCGAACTGATCGGCCAGCCCGTCGGAGGTCATGAAAATGCGGTCGCCCACGCGCAGCTGAATTTCTTCGGGTGTGAAGACATCATCCAGCTCCGGTTTCGAGCCGATGCTGTCGTGGCCGCTCGAAAGCACTTCCACCTGGCCGTCGCGCACGAGATAAATTTTGGAACGCGCCGTCGCATAGCTGAACGCGCCGGTCTTGTGGTTGTAACGGCAGAACGAAAGGTCCACCGATTCGGAAAGACCGGATTCTTTATGCTTGTTCAGCGCGCGGTAAAGGAAATGGTTCAGCTGCGACATCACCAGCGCAGGCTCCGTCACCTGCACGATGTCGACGGCATATTTCAGCGCCGACAACGCCATCAGTGAAACGAATGCCGCAGAAACGCCGTGGCCGGTGCCGTCGCCGAGCACCACCACCGATTCGTCACCGACGCGGCGGAACCAGTAGAAGTCGCCGCTGACGGCATGTTTCGGGGAGAAGAAAACGAACGAAGCAGGGAACAGCTGCTGAAGCTCTTCTTCCTGCGAGAGGATCGCGCGCTGCACCGTCGAAGCGTTCATCACGTTGTCGATGAGCTGCTGGTCGGCGCGCTGGCGGGCTTCGAGCAGGCGCGTCTCCGTTTTCTTGAGATGGGTAATGTCATGACGCACCCAGATGTAACGCACGGGCTCGCCGTCTTCCCCTTTCACCGGGGCAACGGTCGTCATCGTCCAAAAATCTTCGCCGCTTTTGTTGACGTGCTTCATCTCGCCTTTCCACGTGTTACCGCTGCGGATGGTGCGCCAGATGCTTTCGATGGTTTCTTTCGGGATCAGCGGATGACGGATCAGCTTGTGATCGCGGCCGATGAGCTGGTGGCGACCGAACCCGCTGACCTGGCAGAAGAGATCGTTCGCGTAAATGATCGTTCCCTGCAGATCGGTGATCGTGAGCAGGGAAGTCTGGTTGAGGATTTCGGCGCGGCTGTTGAGCTCGGCCATGCCGCGGCGCATTTCCGGTCCGAGCTGAAGCCGCGCCAC
>CAMLEF010000246.1 GCA_946478675.1 uncultured Flavobacteriales bacterium
GTTGTAATACACCGGCAGCATCAGCCCGTACGTGCTGTAGGAAAACCACACGAAGAGCGCGAACGGTACAGCCATCGCCAGTACAAAACGAAGCAGCTGTTTTCGCTGCCGGAAAAACATCCATGCCGACACGAGCGCTATGATGATCAATGCCGACGGGCGACAAAGCCACGCCAGGAACAGCAGCATTCCCACGAAGTACGGTCGTTGCTCTTGCGTTGCGCCGGTTTCATATTGCAGCACATAATCGAGCAGCAGCAGGATGAAGATGAGCTCAAAGTCGAAGCTCCACAAAGCGGTGCTTACGGCGCTCAGCAGCGTGGTGCCGAAGGAGAAAACAACGGCGACGAACAGCGAAGGAATTTCATCGAGGAACTGCCGCGCGATCCGTGTAAGCAGGAGAAAGATCACGACCGCAGAAATAGCCGCGAGCAAAAGCTGCAGAAAACTTTCCTGCTCGCTGTTCGCCATGTCGAGCCCGAAGAAATTAGCGATCGCAACAACGGGTACGCAGAGGAACGAATTGCCGAGCGGGTAGGAGTAGTAACAGGTTTCCCGCCGGCCGCGCGTGGTGAATTTCCAGGTGCCGTTCGAAAATTGTTCCGGCGGCATCGCCATTTTATAGCTGTAGAGGTTGATGCTCCCGTTTTCGATCAGCGCCTGCGAAGTCAGCAGCGATAGCTGGGAATCACTGAGCGTGTAGCTCACACGTCCGCACCAGGTCGTCGCGAACAGCAGCGCTGCAAGAAGTAAGCGGGAAATGTTCCAGGAAGAAAGGGGAGAAGACATGCGCAATTCAAATGTAGAGCTATTGGGAAAATTTCTCAAATGGCGTTCCGATGCCATGTTCCAACCGCAGCGATCTTCTTTTTTAATCTTCGCCTTCTGCGTAATCAGCGGCTTGTAATTATTTGTAATCGTTTGTTGTCGGATAAAGTGGCGCTGCGATTTGGTTTTTCTGAAGAAATAAAATTCCTTTGCCGCCCATTAGAAATTTTCAGCTTACGTCAAGATCGTTACTGCTGTTTTGAACCCGATTGCAATCGGATTGTTTTTTGTTTTTAAAAAAAAAGGAGAAGAACATGTCATTGGTCAAAGCCTATGGATGCGCCGTGTACGGCATCAATGCAACCACCGTTACTGTTGAAGTCAACATCGATACCGGCATCAATTTTCACATCGTCGGTTTGCCCGACAGCGCCGTTAAAGAAAGCCAGCAACGCATCGACGCTGCGCTGAAGAACAACGGCTTCAAAGTGCCGGGCAAAAAGATCACCGTCAATCTCGCGCCGGCGGATATCCGCAAGGAAGGTTCCGCTTACGATCTGCCGATTGCCGTAGGTATGCTTTCCGCTTCGGGACAAATCCGCGCGGAGTGTGCGGCGGATTACATCATCATGGGAGAGCTGGCGCTCGATGGCGTGATCCGTCCGGTGAAAGGCGCGCTGCTGATGGCGCTGCATGCGAAAGAAGCCGGCTTCCGCGGGATCTTTCTTCCGGCGGAAAATGCGAAAGAAGCAGCGATCGTGGAGGGCATCGACGTGTATGCGATGTCGCACCTGCGTGAAGTGACGGATTTCTTCGAAGGAAAAAGCCAGGCTATGCCGGTGAAAGCCGATCCGTTCGAAGCGTTCGACAACGCGCTGAATTTTTGCGATGCGGATTTCTCCGACGTGAAAGGACAGGAGAACATCAAGCGCGCGCTGGAAATTGCGGCGGCCGGCGGTCACAATATTTTGATGGTCGGTCCGCCCGGCGCAGGGAAAACGATGCTCGCGCGACGACTGCCCGGCATTCTTCCGCCGATGACGCTGCGCGAATCGCTCGAGACGACGAAGATCCATTCCGTTGCGGGCAAAACGGGAAAGTACAGCGGCCTCATCACGCAACGCCCGTTCCGCGCGCCGCACCATACGATCAGCGACGTGGCGCTCGTGGGTGGGGGCGGACATCCGCAGCCGGGAGAAATTTCACTCGCGCACAACGGCGTGCTTTTTCTCGATGAGCTGCCCGAATACAAACGCGCCGTGCTCGAAGTGATGCGCCAGCCGCTGGAAGATCGTGTCGTGACGATTTCGCGCGCGAAGTTCACCGTCGTTTACCCGGCCGGCTTCATGCTTGTCACGTCGATGAACCCGTGTCCGTGCGGCTACTACAATCATCCCGACAAAGAATGTGTGTGTCCGCCCGGCACCGTGCGCAAATACCTCAACCGTTTGTCGGGACCGTTGCTCGACCGTATCGATATTCACATCGAAGTGACGCCGGTGGGTTTTGGCCGGCTCATCGAGCAGAAACCGGCGGAAGCCAGCGCTACCGTTCGCGAGCGTGTGATCCGTGCGCGTGATATCCAGCTGAAACGTTTCGCGTCGCACGAAGGCGTATATGCCAATGCGCAGATGAGCGCGAGCCTGCTGCGTACGATCTGCACGATCGATGAAACCGGCAAGCAGCTGCTGAAGATGGCGATGGAGAAGCTCGGCCTTTCCGCGCGCGCTTACGATCGCATTTTGAAAGTAGCGCGCACCATCGCCGATCTTTCCGGCGCGACGGAGATCGGTTCGGATCATCTTGCCGAAGCGATCCAGTACCGGAGCCTCGATCGCGAATCCTGGGCGGGATGAGGTTAGGGAACTGTTATTCAATTGTTTTATATTAAATCAGGAGTTATCGGACTTTTTGTCAGGATTTAAATATTATTGCTGAGTATTAATAATTTAAATAAAAACTTTAAACTTTTGTTGACTTTCGTGTTTCCGCTGATCTAATTTGCAGCCCTAACCAATATCTATATCTCATGAAAACGTTACGATTGATGATGCTTGGCCTGCTCACGGCAGGAAGTCTCCAGGCGCAGTATTTTCAGCATGTTTATGGTGGTGGATCGCAGGATTTTCTTCAGACCGGCGTGAATGTGTCGGTAGGTCCGATGGGCTATCTTTCAGCCGGCTATACGGACCAGCTTCTTCCGGGCGGTCAATATTCGGTGATGGTGCTTCGCACGGATGTCAATGGCAACGTGGGGGCGGTGCCGACCTTCACGAACGGTTACCAGCTGGCGGATGTCACCGGCGCGGTGGTGAGCGCGAAAGGCCGCAAAATGGTGCAGCATCCTTCCGGCCGCATCCTCGTGTTCGGCGATTATGGTCCGCAGCCCGGCGGTCCTTCGAATGGATTCTTTTACATGATGGTGGCCCCGAACGGCGGCGCAGGCATTGTGACCGGCTACACGCTGCCCTTCCCGGTGCAGAACGTGCGCGCCACGTCCATCGCGCTTTCCCCGACCAACACCAATAACGTGTACGTCTGCGGTTACGTCACCGACGGCAGCGGCAACGATCTCCCGATCGTGATGAGCCTGCAGTTCGGTACCGGCGCGATCAACTGGGCGTGCGTCTACAACCAGACGGTAACGACCTTCTCGCAATGGCACGCGAATGATCTCGTCGAGTCACCGTACCCGTCCTCTGCCGGTACGATTGACGTGGCCATTGTTGGTTCTTACAACACGAGCTCTGCGCTTACCGCTGACGGCTGTTTCTTCACCGTCAATGCAAACACGGGCGCTCCCACTTCACCGGGCGGTCTCGAGCTGTACGGCAACGCAGGTTCGGACGACGGACTGAATTCGATCTGCATCGCGAATAACACGGTCGGTTCGGGTGCCGGTTTCGCAGTGGCCGGCTATACGTTCGATGCCTTTACGGCGCCGGCTTCTTATGAAACCTGGGCGATGAAGATCAGCGCGAACGGCGCAGTGGTCGACTGGACCTCGGAGCTGATGCATTCCGGTTTGGTTGCCGACAATTTCGGTTACGATATCATCGAACGCTACAATTCGTTCTTCCAGTACGAATATTATGTCGGTGCAACCGTTATTGCAGGCGGCGGCATGGGCGCTGATGACGCGCTCGTGTATAAAGTCGATGCAAACGGCAACCCTGCGCCGGGCAACAACCAGTTCGAGTACGGCGGTCCCGGCAATGAAAACGCATTCGAGCTCGACCAGTACAACGGAACGCCGAACGACGGCCTGACCATTTACGGCAATACGAGAGGATCGTTCGCTGCGATCGGCGCGAATGATTTCTACCTCGTGCGTGCGTACTTCAACGGTGTGACCACCTGCAACAGCAACCTGCAGCCCACGCCGTACATTCCCGGCCCGAACCTGCTGCCGCCCGTACCGATCGCGATCATTGCCCCGCTCAATCCTTCGCCGATGTTCTACAACATGATCTTCCGCCTGAAGAATGCAACGATCTGCTTCGCAGCAGCAGTTGGCGGAGGCAGCAATGCGAAGATCGCGGCAGGACAAAACGGAACAACGTCCGTATTCCCGAACCCGGTCGACCACAATGCAGCGCAGCTGACGGTGGCTTTCGATCAGCCCGCCAAAGCCGGCGAAGCGCAGGTGGAATTGTGGAATATGCTCGGCCAGCTTTGCACGAAACAACAGTCGGCAGTAGCTGAAGGTCAGCAGGAGCTCAAGCTCGATTTCGGAACGCTCAAGCCTGGTGTGTATCACCTTGTGGTTCGTCGCGACGGCGCAGTTACCGATATGCAGGTAACGGTGCAATAAGCGCGGATCTGATGCAGAAGAGCCGCCTGTCGTAAGATGGGCGGCTTTTCGTTTTTCAAAAGAAGAACGTTACTCCTTGATTCCGAGCGCAACTTTTACCTGCTCGTAATTATTCCAGTCGAGATCCGGGTTGGCCCGGCGAACAGACGAAGCAACGGCCAGCACTTTGATGGTCCACGTTCCGGGGTTGGCGGGTGGTGTAAGGTCGGAGTCCTGGACGATAACCGTAAATCCGCCCTGGTAATAAGAAAACCGCTGGCTTTGCGCATAATTGTTCGATAGAAATACGGTACGCGGCAACGGCAGCCATCCGCCTGAACCATTGCTTTCGTAGACAAAAACGCCTCCTGTATTTACAATGTCGGAAGTAATCGCTCCCCAGGTGAAATTTGCATAATCATAGTAACCGCTGGAATTCCAGCTCCAGTTGGAGAAGGTGATGGTGCTTGATTTGACATTGGCATTTCCGTCTTTGCCGGGAGGCCCTTCTTTCCTGCAACCGGAAAAGGCAAGGATCAAAAGGAAAAGGAGCGGGGTGTAGCGTTTAAGGTTCATCGTTTGATTTTAGTTAGAGTTGGAAGGCATGCTATGCGATTTGTCGATGGCAGGTGAACCGGAAGAGCTGTTGCTGAAGTAATAAAATCCGATGGCTGCAGCGAGCAGCAGCAACAGCACAATTACCCAACCGCTGCCGTTATTGACGGTAACCGAATTCGAATTTTTAATCGTGGCGGAAGCGTTTTGCTTGCGGTCCATGTCGCCGGATTTCTTTTTTGCTTCAGGCGTATTCACTGTGCGTGATAATCCGGCTACCGGGTGTTTCCGGGAAGTGGCGATCGTCTCGAGAACTTTTTTCACGATCGTTTCCATCGGGAGCGATGAAGAGACGGTATAACGATCGGCAAGGATCGGGAACTGCTCTCTCAATTCTGCGATGGTGATTTCGTGAAGAACGGGAAGTATCTTGTTTTGCCGGCCTTCCTGTGCAATCAGCGTGGCCAGCTCATTCATCGCCCATCTTTTGGTGAGATAAACCGGGCTGATGATTACAATTCCGAAGGAAGCGCTTTTCAGTCCTTCGTTGATGCTTAAGGCGATGCTGTCGCCCAGCCGCAATTCAAATCCCGAATACCAGACTTTCAGGCCGGTCTTCATCAGCTCGACCGCCAGCTCATTGGCAAAGGCGGATTTGTCTTCAAAAGCATGCGAGATAAAAATGTCGTAGGCGAAATTTTCTTTCATGATCGTTCAGTGCAGGAATACCGTTAAGCGCCCGTAATGATTGCCATTATCCCGGCGCGGCGAAAAAACAGTTTCCGAACAGCCTGAATTCCTTTCCGGATAGCCCGGATTACTGTCCCGGAGAGGGTCGCGTAACGTTCACCGCAACTGCCTGCGACCACAAAAAAAAGGCCCGTCGCAATGACGGGCCTTTCAGCATTTTTCCTGGTAATGGTTACGCTTCGGCGAGAACGATCACTTTGTTGTTGTGCACTTCTGCCACACCACCGCTGATCTCGAAATACTGCGTCTGCTGCTGCATATCGACGATCTTGATCTTGCCTTTTTTCAGCGAAGAGATCGTTGAGGCATGACGATCCAGCACGCCGAATTTTCCACCCGCTCCCGGCAGCACGACGGATTTCACGTCGCCGCTGTAGAGCTTTTTCTCGGGGGTGATGATTTCTAATTGCATGTCAAAAGTCGTTAAGGGTGAGAGCGTCGCTCCCGGATGTATCACCCGGGAGCGGACGTCTTATGTTACTGCGCTTCGGCGAGCATTTTCTTGCCTTTCTCGATGGCATCTTCGATGGTGCCGACGAGGTTGAAGGCTGCTTCCGGGTATTCGTCTACTTCGCCGTCCATGATCATGTTGAAACCTTTGATCGTGTCGTTGATGTCAACGAATACGCCTTTGAGGCCGGTGAACTGCTCCGCAACGAAGAACGGCTGCGAAAGGAAACGCTGTACACGGCGGGCGCGCGATACGACGAGCTTGTCTTCTTCGGAAAGTTCGTCCATACCAAGGATCGCGATGATGTCCTGGAGCTCTTTGTAACGCTGCAGAAGCATTTTCACGCGTTGTGCGCAGTTGTAGTGCGCGTCGCCGAGGATGGCCGGCGTGAGGATTCGTGACGTAGAATCCAGCGGGTCAACGGCCGGGTAGATACCGAGCTCGGAGATCTTACGGGACAATACGGTGGTCGCGTCAAGGTGGGCGAAGGTCGTTGCCGGCGCCGGGTCGGTCAAGTCATCCGCAGGAACGTAAACGGCCTGTACGGAGGTGATCGAACCGCGTTTGGTCGAGGTGATGCGCTCCTGCATCGCGCCCATTTCGGTAGCGAGCGTCGGCTGGTAACCTACGGCTGACGGCATACGGCCGAGCAGCGCGGATACTTCGGAACCGGCCTGCGTGAAACGGAAGATGTTGTCGATGAAGAACAGGAGGTCCTTACCGCCGCCGCTGCTGTCGCCGTCGCGGAAGTAGTCGGCCATCGTCCGACCGGACAGTGCAACACGC
>CAMLEF010000247.1 GCA_946478675.1 uncultured Flavobacteriales bacterium
GTAACGGAGGCTTTCAAAGGTACCCTCAGCACGCTTGGTAACCGTGCGTAGAGTGCATTAGCATAAGGGTGCTTGACTGTGAGACCGACAAGTCGAGCAGGTACGAAAGTAGGATAAAGTGATCCGGCGGTTCCGCATGGAAGGGCCATCGCTCATAGGATAAAAGGTACGCCGGGGATAACAGGCTGATCACTCCCAAGAGCTCACATCGACGGAGTGGTTTGGCACCTCGATGTCGGCTCGTCACATCCTGGGGCTGGAGAAGGTCCCAAGGGTTCGGCTGTTCGCCGATTAAAGTGGCACGCGAGCTGGGTTCAGAACGTCGTGAGACAGTTCGGTCCCTATCTGTTGTGGGCGTAGGAGATTTGAGAGGACCTGACTCTAGTACGAGAGGACCGAGTCGGACATACCGCTAGTGTGCCTGTTGTGCCGCCTAGGTGCAGCGCAGGGTAGCTATGTGTGGATGAGATAAGCGCTGAAAGCATATAAGTGCGAAGCTCGCCTCAAGATGAGATCTTCCTTAAGAGCCGTAAAAGACTATTACGTTGATAGGCTACAGGTGTAAAGGCAGCAATGTCAAAGCTGAGTAGTACTAATTGCTCTTGAGTCTTTCTTTGAACGCCGCTTCTGGTGTATTTATCCTTCCAATATGTTTTTAAAAAATTACATCTGAATCATCAGATAAAGATTCATGGTGGCTATAGAGACGGGGATCACCTCTTCCCATATCGAACAGAGAAGTTAAGCCCGTCATCGCAGATGGTACTGCCCTACAAGGTGGGAGAGTATGTCGCCGCCAGTTTTACAGAAACCCATACGGATTACCGTATGGGTTTCGCTTTTTTATGACGTTCCCGTCCCGCCAACTATTACTTTTGTACCTGCTTCAATGAAATTCCCCTCGCAGATACTACTCCTTTGCGCATTCTTCTGCGGCGGTACCCTCTTCGCGCAAAAAAAGCCCATCACAAAAAAAGATACCTCCGTCGCCGTCGACTCGACGAAGTTTTTCTTCTTCTATGAAAATGGATTCGGCTATGGGAATTTCCCTTTGGAATTTTCGCTGACCAATAAGCTCGACGGCTTTCAAATTTACCATCCCCGCCAGGCCGCCCTCGGAAATGCCGGCGCTCCCGAAAAACAACTTCACCTGCCCGGCCCGCAACCCGACGCTTTTTCCTGGGCCAACAGCTATTTCTCCTGGTTCGGGTACGGTCCGCAGACGCGACATTTTTACGATTCTGAAAAACCGTACACGAAACTGCAGTACATCGTTGGCCAAAAACAGGAAACGAACGTCAGTGTCGTGCATGCGCATCCGTTCGGGAAAAACTGCAACATCGCATTCGGGTTCGATCGCGTTCGGTCCACCGGTTTTTACCGCCGGCAGAATAGCAACAATACCAGCGTCAATCTCAACGGCTGGTATCGGTCACCCGGCCGGCGGTATGCAATGCTCGCGGATCTTTACTGGACCGATATCAACGTTGCGGAGAATGGCGGCATCAAACGCGATTCGTCTTTTGAATTCGCCAGCCAGCTGGACCGGCAACTCGTTTCCATTAACCTCAGCGCGGCGACGACCAAACAAAGGTTCCGCGGAGTCTGGCTGAAGCAGTACTGGTCGTTCGGAAATGTGGTGGATACGCTTTCGGATAAAAGTGACAGCACGGAGTTCCGCACGAAGATCCAACCCGCCTGGGCCATTGTGCATACGGTTTTTCTTCGCGATGAAGTCTATCATTACCTCGACAGCGATCCTGCCGGTGGTTTTTACGAAACGATTTACAACGATTCCACGCAGACGAACGATTCCACTTATCTCTGGCGGATCGAGAACGGTTTGTGGCTCGAGCGTTTTCAGCATCGGCCGAAAGATATTTTCGGGAAGATCGGCGTGCGGTATGAATCAGGAGAACTGATTTCCGACTCGGTGATCTACCGGCATTTTCAGAACCTGTATCTCGACGGCCGCCTGAACTGGCAAACCGGTCGCGGTTACCTGGGGCATGCGGATGGATGGTACATTCTCAGCGGTTACAATGCCGGCGATTATCGCGCTGCGGCAGATTTCGGCAAACAATTTCAGTACGGCGTTCATGCCGAAGTAACGCGCATGCATCCCGCGATGATTTACACGACTTATTACGGGAATCATTTTCGTTGGGAAAACGATTTTTCTTCTCCCGGAACGATCGATGCGAACGCGTATTGGATGAAGTTGTTCGGAAAAGATCCGCGGAATCTTGTGGCAGTAACGGCCGGCTGGAAAAATTACGATCGCCCGCTGTATTTTGATTCGACGCTGCTGCCTGCGCAATACAACGGATACGTCAGTGCATTCTACGCTAATCTCCAGCTGAACATCGGTGCCGCACATTTCCGCACGCGGAGCGATATCACCTACAACCAGCTGCCCTTGTCTTCACCGATCCGCCTCCCGCAATTGCTGGCGCGCGAATCCATCTACGGCGATTTTCATCTTTTCAAATCCGCGCTGCAGCTGCAAACGGGCATCGACGCTACCTGGTTCTCCGCCTATTACGGTGATGCGTACAACCCGAACCTTTCGCAATTCTACATTCAAAACACGAAAGAGATCGGCAATTACGTTTTCCTCGACGCGTGGGTCAGCATCAAAGTCAAGCCGGTGCGCGTTTTCGTGAAAGCGGATCACATCAACGCCGGCCTCATGGGAAGAAATTATTATCTCGTCCCGCATTATCCCGGCAACGATTTCGCTTTGAAATTCGGCGCTTCCTGGGTCTTCAACGATTAAATTAGTGAAGATTGAACATTGAAAAATTCATTAGCATGAATCTTCAATTTTCAATACGCGAATCGGAAATGATCAGGAGAGGAGAAGATTTGTGCGGCCGAGAATTTTTGGCGTTGCGCCGGTATTTTCGCTGACAAATGCACCGGCTTTTTTCCCGGCTTCCTGCAGGAAAATTTCATTCGTCAGCAGCTCGTTCATTTTCTCCGCTAATTCATTTCCGGAAAAAACACCGAAGCCGCCGCCGCACGCGATCAGCCCTTTCGCTTCGTTGAACTTTTCAAAGCGCGGACCGAATACGACGGGAATGCCGTACACTGCCGCTTCGAGCGTGTTGTGAATGCTTTTGCCGAAACCGCCGCCGATGTACGCGAGCTTTCCGTAACGGTACAGCGACGAAAGCATGCCGATGTTGTCGATGATCAGCACTGTGGCTGCTGCGACCGTCGCTTCATCCGCTTTCGAAAAACGAACGATCCTTTCCAATGCAATGCCATTTTCCGACAAGCCTTTTTCGATGGCGGAAAGATGGCCTTCGCCCAATTCGTGCGGCGCGATGAGCAGCTTCCAGCCATTCTGCAAATGCATTTTCAGCGCAGGAAAAAGATGCGTCTCGTCTTCCGGCCAGCTGCTGCCGGCAATGATCACACGTTTGTTTTCGCCGGCAAAAGCAGCAGCGAGAGGAATCTCTTTTGCGCCCGCCGCAATTTCCGCGACACGATCGAAGCGCGTGTCACCTGCGATTTCCGCCTGCGTGATGCCGATCGACTGCAGCAATTCGAGCGAATGTTTTTCCTGCGTGAAAATGAAATCGTATTGCTGCAGCGCTTTGCGGAACATTCCTCCCCAGGGTTTGAAAAAACGCTGGTCGTCGCGGAAGATCGCCGAGACGAGGAAGTGCGGAATTTTCTTTTCGCTCAGTTCGCCGAGATGGTTCAACCAGAATTCGTACTTCACGAAGAAGACGATCTTCGGATGAACGAGCTGCACAAAACGTTTCGCGCGCGACGGCGTATCGAGCGGCAAATAGCTGACAATGTCGGCGCCGGAATAATTTTTCCGCACTTCATATCCCGAAGGCGAAAAGAACGTCAGCAAAATTCGGTAACCCGGATGCTGGTTGCGGAAATGCTCCATCAGCGGACGCCCCTGCTCGAATTCACCGAGCGACGCACAATGGAACCACGCAATGGGCCCGCTGCCTTTCTGCAATTTTTTTTCTAATTCGGTGAAAAGATCTTTGCGCCCGCGGATCCACAGTTTCGCTTTCGGATTGAACAGCGAAGCGATGCGGATCGCCAGGCCGAACAGCGCAATGTTGAGCGAATACAGCGCCCGCATCAGTAATAATAATGGTTGCCGTTCTTACCGTAGAAAGGAATTACCCAGCCCACGCGGAAGCCGTTCAGAAGGTCGGTGCGCTGGTGCGTGTCGGCGCGCATGAGATCAAAATCCCAGCTGCGACGGCTTTTCGTAATGCCCTGCACGAATTCAAATCCCGCGTAAAAATTCACGAAGCGGTGCGTGCCCATGTACCACCAGCCGACGAATTCGGTGAATGAAACGCCGCTTGTAAGACGATCGTAACCTTTGATGTAATCGCCGGAGAGTTGCGGGCTGCGGCCGCCGTTATCGTAGATGCGGATCTTGTGCTGTAAATAACCGACGCCGCCCATCAGCAGGAGTCCGCTGTTGCGGTTCGGTGCGAAAACCTGGTTGAAGACTTTTCCTGCGCTCACGTTCAGTGTGAACCCGCGTTCGAACATGCGTGTATCCGCGAACTTGCCTTCTTTGTCGATGAGGTAACCGTCGCTGGTGGCAATGCTGTCGAGCACGCCGTTTTCTTTCAGGTTATTGCTGAAGAGATACGTCCACTGCAGATTGAAAAGGTAATTCTTCTTCGTCTTGTAAAAGATCGAAGCGCCGGCATTGGTGTTGTTGCCGAAACGTTTCGCGAGATCGCCGCCCGGAAGCTGGTAACCGGCCGTCCCGGTAAATCCCCAGCAGCTGACGATCGAATCTTTCAGCAGGAATTGGGCGCGCCCGGGTTTTGCCAGCAGCAGCAAAGGAAAAATCAGCAGAAGAATCGCTTTTTTCATCGTCGTAAAGGTAAGAAAGCATCGGGAAGACGGCCGGACTTTTCAATAGTTGGCTGAAAGGGAAAAGTAAATGGCGGACATTCGGTCATTCGGGCATTGGGTCATTCGTTTTATGAAAGCCGTTTCCCGAATACCCGACTTCCGCCCCGAATTCCCTATCTTCGCACGGTTTTAAAAACTTCAGCGTAATGGAAAAAGTGGCGAAGAAAATCCAGATGGTCGACCTGATCGGGCAGTATGAAAAAATTCAGCCGGAGATCGACAAAGCGGTGATTGATGTGATCCGCTCTTCTGCGTACATCAATGGCCCGGAAGTGAAAGCGTTCAAGGCGGAGCTCGAAGCTTACCTCGGCGTGAAGCACGTCATTCCCTGCGCGAACGGGACCGACGCTCTCCAGATCGCGATGATGGCGCTCGGACTGAAACCCGGAGACGAAGTGATCACGGCTGATTTTACCTATGTAGCGACTGCGGAAGTGATCGCGCTGCTCGGGCTGGTGCCGGTGCTGGTGGATGTTTATCCCGGCACGTTCGATATCAACATCGAAGCCATCGAAAAAGCCATTACGCCGAAAACGAAAGCGATCGTTCCGGTACACCTGTTCGGCCAGTGCGCTGATATGGAACGCCTGAACGGGCTGGCGAAAAAACACAACCTGTTCATCATCGAAGATACCGCGCAGGCGATCGGCGCTGACTATACGTTCAGCAACGGCACCAAAGCGAAAGCCGGCACCATCGGCCATATCGGCTGCACGTCGTTCTTCCCTTCGAAGAACCTCGGCTGCTACGGCGACGGCGGTGCGATCTTCACCAACGACGACGAGCTGGCGAAGACCATGCAGATCATCGCCAACCACGGACAGACGGTGCAGTATTACCACGATATGGTCGGCGTGAATTCGCGCCTCGACAGCATCCAGGCGGCGATCCTGCGCATCAAGCTGCGTCATCTCGATGAATATGCAGCAGCACGTAACGCCGCAGCGGATTATTACGACAAAGCTTTCGCCGGCAACAAAAAGCTCACGACGCCCGCGCGCGCCAAGAACAGCACGCACGTGTTTCACCAATACACGCTGCAGCTCCACGGCGTCGACCGCAACCAGCTGCGCGAACAGCTCGCCGCAAAAGGAATTCCGGCGATGATCTATTACCCGGTGCCGCTGCATTTGCAGAAAGCCTATCTCGATCCGCGTTACAAGGAAGGCGACTTCCCGGTGACGGAACAGCTTTGCGCATCCGTAATCTCGCTGCCGATCCACACCGAGCTCGACGAAGAAACGTTGAAATACATCACGGACAGCGTGCTGGAATTGGTGAAGTGATTTGCATCAGAAGCAATCGAATGAGTCATAACTAAACCACATAGGAGCATAGGCACAATAGACTAAGTGAACTATGTTCCTATGTGGTTTTAAAATTCGCCCGGCACAATGTTCCCGGCGGAAAAATTCACAAATAGGACTAACAAACACATTATGAATATCACAGTTGTAGGAACAGGATACGTCGGTCTCGTCACCGGAACCTGTCTTGCTGAAACGGGAAACCACGTCATCTGTGTCGACATCGACGCGATCAAAGTGGAGAAGATGCGTAACGGCATCATCCCGATTTACGAGCCGCATCTCGATTCCCTGTTCGAGCGCAACATCAAGCAGGGCCGTCTCACGTTCACGACGGATCTTGCTGATGCGATCGAAAACGCGAAGGTCATTTTCCTCGCGCTGCCGACGCCTCCGGGTGAAGACGGTTCCGCCGATCTTTCCTACGTGCTTGGCGTGGCCGAACAGCTCGGCAAACTGCTGAAAGATTACAAAGTGATCGTCGACAAGAGCACGGTGCCGGTCGGTACGGCGGAGAAGGTGCATGCGGCGATCGCGAAGAATTGCAAAACGGAATTCGACGTCGTTTCCAACCCGGAATTTTTGCGCGAAGGTTTTGCCGTCGATGATTTCCTCAAGCCGGACCGTGTGGTGATCGGTGCCAGCTCCGACCGCGCGCGCAAGCTGATGGAAGAGCTGTACAAGCCGTACGTCCGCCAGGGCAACCCGATCATCTTCATGGATGAAAAATCCGCGGAGCTGACGAAGTACGCGGCCAACGCGTTCCTCGCGACGAAGATCTCGTTCATGAACGAGATCGCAAACCTCTGCGAGAAAGTCGGCGCGAATGTCGACATGGTACGCATCGGTATCGGCTCGGACGA
>CAMLEF010000248.1 GCA_946478675.1 uncultured Flavobacteriales bacterium
GCCTCTCTTCCTGGATGAAAAAATGAATTAACTCCTATGAACCGGATTCTTTACGCGATTCTTTTCCTGCTCTTCCCGTTTTCGCTCGCCGCGCAGCTGCCTTCCAGCGACGTGTGGCTGTTTACGTACATCATCCAGCACGATCAATATCTTTTCACCGGCGGAATGAACGTGAGCAACCGCGCCGGCTACGACAACCAGCCTTCGTTTTCGCCGAACGGAACGTACATGCTCTGGACTTCGCAGCGCGACAGCTCGGAGACGGACATCATGCGTTATGATCTGTTGAATCACACCACGACGCGTCTCACGCAAACCGCCTTCAGCGAATATTCACCGACGTACATGGAAGGCAACAAATACATTTCTGCGGTTGTCGTCGAGAAAGATTCGGTGCAGCGGTTGTGGCGTTACAACAAGATGAGCGGCGAAGGAAAAGTGCTGCTGCCGAAAATTTACGGCGTCGGTTATCACTGCTGGTTCGATGCGCGCACGGTTTTTCTTTTCCAGGTGACGAACCCGGCAACGCTCGTATTGGCGGATGCGCGATCGGGTGTGGCAAAAACCTGCGCGAGCAACGTCGGACGCTGCATGGGAATTTATCGTTCCGTTTCGAAGAAGATGCTGCTGTATACGCAGGAAGGCGATAGCTCCTCGCTGTACATCAAAGCGATCGACGGCAAAGGAAATAAAGTAGCCGATTTCACGCCGATCAAAGCCGTGGAAGGCAGCCAGGATTTTGCAGTCGACAACAACGGCAATCTGCTCATGGCGAAAGGAGCGAAGCTGTTCCAGTGGACGATCGGCAAGAGCGACAAGTGGCTGGAGATTGCCGACTTCTCCGGCAACGGCATGCACAACATCACGCGCATCTCGATCAGCCCCGACGGCAAGCACATCGCATTCGTGGATAACCTGGAGTAACATGTACGAGAAGAGTCGCCAGCCGCTGGCATCACCGAAAAAATTTGCGCGCCGACTGTTGCGCGGCGTACTGTTCGGAATGCTGCTGATCGCGGCGAGCCTCTTCATCGGGATGATCGGTTATCATTGGGTCTGCGGCTTAGGCTGGGTCGATTCGCTGCTGAATGCTTCGATGATCCTCACCGGCATGGGACCTGTTTCGCCGATGGTTTCCAACGCAGCAAAAATTTTCGCATCGGTGTACGCCATCTTCAGCGGGGTCGTTTTCCTGACCACCGTCGGTATCATGCTTGCGCCGGTCATTCACCGCATCTTGCACAAATTTCATTTACAGGATAATTAGCCATGCAGGAAACCTTCGGCAGTTACACGATCAACGACGAGCGGGAAAAAACCGATCGCATCTTCGCGCACCGCGAGTTGTCGCAGAGCTATTGGTCGAAGGATATTCCGTTTGAGATCGTTTCCAAATCGATTGATCATTCGATGTGCTTCAACGTTTTCAAAGAGGGAAAACAAGTGGCTTTTGCGCGCGTCATCACCGACCAGGCGACGTACGCGTATCTCTGCGACGTGATCGTGACGGAATCCGAACGCGGCAAAGGCATCGGCAAAGCGCTGATGGCCTTTATTCTGAAGCACCCGGAATTGCAGGGCCTGCGCCGCTTCACGCTCGGCACGAAAGACGCACACGGCCTCTACGCGCAGTTCGGCTTCACCGCGCCCCGCGCCCCCGATCGCTGGATGGAGATCAGCCGCCCCGGCTTGTATGAAAAGAGAGATGTTTGATGTTTGATTGATGATGTTTGATTGTTAGTTAGTGGTTAGTTGTTAGTTGTTAGTGGTTGATAGGTTAACTATCAACTATCAAAAATCAACCATCAAACATTTCATCTTACTGCGGAAGCTTCTTATTAAACACGATTACTCATCACAATTCATAACCCCTCGCACCCCGCACCCTTCGCACCCCGTACCACATTTTTTCTAACTTGCAGAAAAGCCCTCCTATGCGCAAGACCCTACACTTGTTGCTGCTGTCCGGGTTCGTTCTGCTGTTGTTTGCAGCGAAGCCCGGCAATTCCGATCAGCAGCCCCCGCGATCTTCCCACAACCCGCTGATGCCCGAGCCGGAAGAGCTCTTCGACTTCGCACGTGTCGATGAAGCGGCCATCCGCTCTGCGGCGACGTACACGGAGAACAAAGTCACGATGATGCTTTCGTCCATCGGTGGCGTGGAGGACGGGAAGCGCACGTTCGCCAATACGATGGAGCCGCTCGATGAAGTGTACAACACGCTGCAGAAAGCGACTTCCGTTTACGAATTGCTCTCGGCGACGCTGACGGATAAAACGACGCGCGTGCTCTCCGGCGAGATGCTCGAGAAGTTTACGACGCAAACCGATGCGCTGCTGCTGAACGAAGCGCTTTTTCATGCCGTGAAAAATTATTCGGAATCCGAAGAAGCGAAATCGCTGACCGGCGAACGTGCTTATTTCGTGAAACGCATGTTGCGCCAATTCAGCCTGAACGGAATGAATCTTCCCGCAGCGCAGCGTGATTCGCTGAAGATGACGAACACGCGCATCAACGAGCTGAGCGTGGAATTTCAGAAGAATATTGCCGGCGATAAAACGCATGTTTCCTTTTCGAAAAATGAAGAGGTCGCAGGCTTGTCCGAAGATTTCCTGCAGTCGTTTCGTGAGGCTTCCGAAGAAGGCGGCTATTCGTTCGATCTTTCCACGCCGACGTACACGACGTTCATGAGCCAGTGTACGAATACGGAGTCGCGCAAGAAAATGTATCTCGCGAAAATGAACATCGGAGGCAAAACGAATGAAGAGCTGCTGGTGAAAATCCTGAAGCTGCGAACTTTTAAGGCCAACCTGCTCGGCTTCAAAACTTATTCGGAATATGCCACCGCCGACATCATGGCGCAGAACACGAAGAACGTCTGGGATTTTGAAAAAGGTCTCGCGAAAGATCTTCGCCCGAAAGCAGTGGAAGACATGAAAGCGCTGCTGGCCATCAAATCGACGATGACGAAAACCAAAGCAAGTGTCATCTATCCGTACGAAACCGCTTTTTACACGAACGAGCTGCTGAAAACGAAATACAAGGTCGATGCGGAGAAGGTGAAAGAATATTTCGAGATGAGCAACGTGATCAACGGCATCTTCACTGTTTACCAGAAGCTGTACAACCTCCGTTTCGAAGAAGATAAAACTCCGTCGACCTGGTTCAAAGACGTAAAAGCGTATTCCGTTTATGACAACGCGACGAACGAGCGCATCGGCTATTTCTACCTCGACCTGTATCCGCGTCCCGACAAATACAATCACTTCGGTTGTTTCTCGCTGACGGGTTCGAAGAAATATGCCAACGGTAAAAAGCAATTGCGCAGCGCAGCACTCGTCTGCAACTTCCCGCCGCCGTCTGCCGACAAGCCTTCGCTGCTGCCGCACAATACGGTTGTCACCTTCTTCCACGAGTTCGGGCATCTCATTCACGTCATGCTGAGTGAAACGGAGCTCGCTGCATTTGCCGGCACCAACGTCGCTACGGATTTCGTGGAAGCGCCTTCGCAGATCATGGAGAACTGGGCGTGGCAGAAAAGCGTGCTCTCGCTCTTCGCGAAACATTACAAAACCGGCGAGATGATCCCCGATTCGCTGCTCAACAGCATGATCGCCGCGCGCAACGTCAACTCCGGCATCAACACGCTGCAGCAGGTGTATTACGGCACGCTCGATTTCACACTCAATGACAACGCACCGCCCGCGTCTTCCGATGCCATCGTTGCAAAAACCAAAGAGCTGCAAAACAGCATCACGCTTTCGCCGTGGGTGGAAGGCACGCACTTCGCCGGCTCCTTCGGCCACCTCACCGGCTACGGCTCCAAATACTACGGCTACCTCTGGTCGCTCGTGTACGCCTGCGACATGTTCTCGGAATTCGAGCCCAGTCCTCTTTCCCCTGAAACAGGTAAACGCTACCGCGACAACGTCCTCGCCAAAGGCGGCAGCAACGACGCACTCGTCCTGGTGGAGACGTTCCTCGGGAGAAAGTCCAGCAACAAAGCGTTCCTGAAGCAGATCGGGTTGAAGTAGTCGGTTGGTTGGTTGGTTGGTTGGTTGGTTGGTTGGTTGGGCTGTGGGAGGGAAGCGCGCTCAAGTGCCCTTAAGTGTCTTAAGTGGTTTCCATCCATTCACATCAGGCTGCTATCCTTCCTCGTTTCTGCTATCTTTACACCACTCATGCGAACCCTGCTGCTTTTATTTTTCTTAGGCCTTTCCGCGCTCACTCTCCGCGCACAGCAGCTGGACTTCATCGGCCTCAAAGGCGTTTATTTCGGCATGAAATCGTCCGACATGGCCGACAAAACCGTGATCCTCGATTCCACTTCTTCTTACAAAGACACGGCGACGTACCTGCGCAATACGCGCTGCAAAATGTATTTCCGAAAGAATGAGAATCTCTCACTCTCAGGATTCATCGCCTCACGCGTGGAATATGAATTCTGCGACAACGAGCTCGGTTACGTTTTCGTTTATGTGAAAGGAAATACGGAGATCGACAAAGCCATCGCCGAGCTGCAGAAAACGTTTAAGAAACTGGGCTGCAAAGGCCGGCCGCTTTCACAATGCACGCTGATGGATGCGTCGGCGAAAGGCATGCGCGTGATTGTGAACATCGACCGGAAAAAGCAGGAGATGAACTTCGTGCTCATTCCGAAAAAGGCAGCGCGGTAAGGATTATTTCTTCCGGATCACCAGCAGTCCGTCGCGGATCGGCAGCAACACTTGCTCCGCATTTTTTTCTTCCAGCGCCATTTTCGTAAACGCCAGCAACCCTTTCGTATCGCGATCGGTGTTCTTTTCCGGGTCGAGGATCTTGCCGCTCCACAACACATTATCCGCGATGATCAATCCTCCCCTGCGCAGCTTCGGGAAAAGAAGGTTCCAGTACGCCGGGTAATTCTCTTTATCCGCATCGATGAACGCGAGATCGACCGGCGCATCGATTTGCTGCAGCAGCTTCGTCGCATCGCCCGTCCGCATTTCGATCCGTCCGCTGTTGCCCGACGCTGCAAAATGTTTTTCGGCGAATGACTTCATCTCGTCGTTGATGTCGAACGTGATGAGCTTTCCGTCCGGCACCAATCCTTCCGCCAGGCAGATCGCGGAATACCCCGTGAACGTTCCGACTTCCACGATGAGCTTCGGTTGCACGAGCTTGCTCAGCAGGCTCAGTACACGTCCCTGCAAATGGCCCGACAGCATGCGCGGCATGTAGGTTTTCAGGTGCGTTTCTCGCGCGAGATTTTGCAGCGCTTCCGTTTCCGGTGAGCTGTTGGCTGTTGTGTACGCTTCGATTTTCGGATCGATGAAGTCCAAGTGAACGATGTTGAGAGCTCAAAGATTCAAAAAACGAACGGGAAAATCCTATTGCATCTATGGTGCGCAAAGCGAAATTCGCGAATTGGGGAAAATGCGGATTTCTCCAATGAAAAATGCTGTTGTTAACGAAAGCCTGTTTAAAAGTCCGAAAGTTCCTGTTAAAGTCACTTTTGGGATTTAGTCACCTTAGCGATATGGTGCGCAAAGTACTTGCTGTCGTTATTGCTGTTTTTTGCTGCGTGGGAATCGTGTCGGCGCAAAAAGGCGACAAGCAGAAGAACAAGCAGGAGGAGCAATGGCTGGAGAACGCGGAATTTTATTTTTCCGAAGGTTATTACCTGCGCGCGCTTACCCTTTACAAAAAGCTCAGCGACACGCATCCTGACGATCCGTATTACCACTACCAGCTCGGCATCTGCTATCTTTTCAAAGGCGATGAAAAAGAGCTCGCGATCGATCATCTCGAAAAAGCGAAGAAGCTCGACCCGTCCTTGCCGCGTATCGATTTCTATCTCGGTCGCGCTTACCACCAGAATTACCGTTTCGACGACGCGATCAAATCCTTCAACGCTTATCTCGATAACGGCGAGCCCGATGAGAAGGAAGCAAGAGAGACGCAGCATTACATCGAATACTGCAAGAATGCCAAAACGCTGATCCGCGATACCGCAGCGGTGGAGATCAAAAACGTCGGCGACCCGATCAATACGGCGAACTCCGAATACGTGCCCGTCATCACGATCGATGAGTCGATGATGATCTTTACCTATCTCGGCGAACGCAGCACGGGCGGCCTGCAGGATCCGAAATTCCGTCCCGATACTACCGGCGAATATTACGAGGACATCATGGTGTCGCAACGCGTCGGCGACAACTGGATGGATCCGGAGCCGATCAGTAACAACATCAACACCAAAGGCCACGACGCCAGCATCGCGCTTTCGAATGACGGACAGATTTTGTTCATTTTCAAAAGCACGACGAAAGACGGCGGTGATATTTTCATGAGCACGCTCACGGGCAACGAATGGTCGACGCCTGTTCGTCTCGGTCCGAACATCAACACGAAATACTGGGAAGGCAGCTGCTCGCTTTCGAGCGACGGGCAAATTCTCTATTTCGCCAGCGATCGTCCCGGCGGATTGGGCGGGCGCGATATTTACCTGTCGCACAAACAATCGAACGGCGAATGGGGACCTGCAGAAAATCTCGGGCCGACGATCAATACGCCGTACAACGACGACTCGACGAACCTGCTGAACTTCACGGACCCGGCACAGCAGCAGCGCGCCGCGCAGGAACTGGCCGCGCTGAAGAAGATCGCGAAGCCGTCGCGCAGCTCGTACTTCGGCATCATCGACCTGGCCGGCTTCAAGAAGGACCGCTTCTACCTGTACCAGGCCCGCTGGCGCCCGGACCTGCCGATGGCGCACCTGCTGCCGCACTGGAACTGGCCGGAGCGCGTGGGCCAGGTGACGCCGGTGCAGGTAGTCGCGAGGTACGGCGATGTTCTTCACCTGCGCGATTTCAAGGGCGCCTACGCTCTGTGGGGTCCCAAGCCGACGATCGACGAGAAGTCCTTCGAAAAGCAGTTTGCAGGCTACGAGACGATCGACGTCGCGGTCGGTAAGATCGGCCCGACGGAAGGGGCTGCGGGGTCGCTCTACAGCACTGT
>CAMLEF010000249.1 GCA_946478675.1 uncultured Flavobacteriales bacterium
ACTCTCGTTTCCATCTTTTTTTGATGCAAACCTAACGCGCAAAGTAGCCCGTAGCCGGATGCTAATTGCTTATATCCGTTTGTAAACGTTTGTACGGAAAAAAACAAAAAGTAGACCTCGAAGGTTTCCAAAACCTTCGAGGTCTACTTTTTGTTTTTTTTGTTGGAATGAAGACGATTATTGAACAGTCTCCAGCCGCGCGAACTTCAGCAGCAATTGTTTCTCCCCGCGCCGTCACTGTCGCCTATTCATTTGTAACGCTTGCGCGGGGAAAAGAAAAAGTAAACCTCGAAGGTTTCTAAAACCTTCGAGGTTTACTTTTTTTTCGTTGGATTACCCCACAATCTCCAACCGCGCAAACTTCAGCAGCAACTGCTTCTGTCCCGCGCCGTCAAACATCACCGTCGCCTTGATATTCGGAAACGCGCCTTCCAGCTGCATCACCTTGCCGGTTCCGAAACGCTCGTGCTTCACCAGCATGCCGACCTGCAAATTTTTCAGGTGACTGTTATCCTGCAGCGGCTGTGAAGCATTTGCAGTGCTTGCCTTGACGAGATTTTTTTTCTTCGGCAGGATCGTCGTTTGCTCTGATGAGGAAGTCGTGCTGCCGGTTGCGGTACGCGGCTTCTTCAGGCCGAAGGTCGGTTCGTTGAGCACGTCGAATTCTCCGCGGGCGGCGCTGTTGGCGGCTTCGATGAATTTCGGATCGATTTCTTCGATGAAGCGGCTCGGCTCGCAGATCGTCAGGTTGCCCCAGCGATAGCGCGACGCGGCGTAGGTGACCGTGGCGCGTTTCTCGGCGCGGGTGATCGCCACGTAGAACAGGCGGCGCTCTTCTTCGAGATCGGCGCGCGAATTCAGCGAGAGCGGGGAAGGGAAGAGGTTCTCTTCGACGCCGACGATAAACACGTACGGGAACTCCAGGCCTTTTGCGGCGTGGATCGTCATGAGCGAAACGCGGTCGCGCTCTTCTTCGGTTTCTTTCGTGTCCGCGTCGGTGAGCAGCGCGATGTCCTGCATGAACTGGTCGAGCGTGCGCAGCGGGGCTTCGTTGCCCATGGTCTCTTCGATAAGCTGCGCCTGGCGTTCCACTTCGATGCGTTGCAGCTCGGGATCGTTTTCGATGAGCTCGATCGGCGGCGTGTTTTCCGTGTCGGAGAATTCTTTCAGACCGTTGAGCAGCTCCTGTACGTTCTCGTAGCGGCTCACGCCTTCCGGCGTTTTGTCGGCGTAGAGCTCGCGCAGCAAACCGCTTTGCGTGGCGATGTGGTTGCCCATCTCGTAGGCGTTCTGCACCGACAGCATCACGCGGAAGCTGTTGATCATCGTAACGAAATCGAGAATGCGCTGCGTTGTGCCGGAGTTGATGGACAGGCCGAAGTCGACGATGTTTTCTGCGGCGGTCCAGAGGCTGACGTCGTTGTCGCGCGCGGCGATGATGAGCTTTTCGATCGACGTGTCGCCGATGCCGCGGGCGGGATAGTTGATGACGCGCTTGAACGCTTCTTCGTCGTGCGGGTTGATCGCCAGGCGATAGTAAGCGAGCATATCTTTCACCTCTTTGCGCTGGTAGAAGGAAAGCCCGCCGTAGATGCGGTAGGGAATATTTTTCTTGCGCAGCGCTTCTTCCATCGCACGGCTTTGCGCGTTGGTGCGGTAGAGGATGGCAAAGTCGCGGTTGTGCGCCTGCGCGGTGAGCTTCGTGTCGAAGATGCTGCGCGCAACGATCTGTCCTTCTTCGTTGTCGGTGCTCGCTTTGAGCAGCTGGATGCGTTCGCCTTCATGGTTGGCTGTCCAGACGTTCTTCTCGAGCTGGTCGCGGTTGTTCTTGATGATGGCGTTGGCGGCGTTGACGATGTTCTGCGTGCTGCGGTAGTTCTGCTCGAGCTTGAACGTGACCATGTCAGGATAATCGCGTTCGAAGCTGAGGATGTTCTGGATGTTCGCTCCGCGGAAGCCGTAGATCGACTGCGCATCGTCGCCGACCACGCAGAGGTTCTGGAATTTCGCCGCGAGCTGCTTCACGATCACGTACTGCGAGAAGTTCGTATCCTGGTACTCGTCCACCATGATGAAGCGGAACTTGTCCTGGTACTTGTTCAGGATATCCGGGTAATCGCGCAGCAGGATGTTCGTGTTGAAGAGCAGGTCGTCGAAATCCATCGCGCCGGCTTTGAAGCAGCGTTTCGCGTACAGGTCGTAAACGAGGCCGAGCTTCGGTTTTCCGCTCATGCGGTCTTCTTCGATGACGTTGCTGTTTTGCAGGTACGACTGTGCGGAAAGCAGGTTGTTCTTCGCGGCGGAGATGCGCCCGAGCACGAGCGAAGGCTTGTATACTTTTTCGTCGAGGCCCTGTTCTTTCAGGATGGTTTTGATCAGGCTCTTCGAATCGTCGGTGTCGTAGATGGTGAAGTTGGACGGGTAGCCGAGTCGTTCGGCTTCGGTGCGGAGGATGCGGGCGAAGACGGAGTGGAAGGTGCCCATCCACAGGTTACGGGCTTCGCTTTTGGAAACGATCTTCGCGATACGTTCTTTCATCTCGCGCGCCGCTTTGTTGGTAAAGGTGAGCGCCAGGATGTTGAACGGATCGATGCCTTTGCGGATGAGGTGCGCAATGCGATACGTCAGCACGCGGGTTTTGCCCGAGCCGGCGCCCGCCACGATCATCACAGGTCCATCGGTATGGGTGACGGCATTACGCTGCACTTCGTTGAGCTCGTCGAGATAGTTATTGTTCACGGGAAAAAAAGCGGTTGAAAAAAGTAAATGGGTACGATGAAATCTCCTGCAAATTTACGGGTTTGCGCGGGGAGGAAAAAGCCTGTGGATAACTGGTGAAATCTGACGAATCCGGCTTTTCCTCCTGACGCAACTCATGCGGCGTTGAGCGTGTTTGCTGGATTTTTACTTCATGAAACGAATCCTGCTCTTCGTGCTGCTTTTTTCTACACGTCTTTTTTCGCAGGAAGAACATTCTCCGAAATTGCTTTGGTGGGCTTCGGCGGACGGAGGAATTACTTCGGTGCAAAACCTGCGGCCGGAATTGAGCGCGGGGTTCAGCGCCAATGCCGTTTACCGGAAGCAATTGTTCGGCGCGCGGTTGCTGTTCTGCGAAGAGCTGGTGGTGCTGCGCACGGCGCTCAGGACGGACGAGCTGGCGCTGTATTACGGACGCTATTTTCTCAATGAAGAGCGGACGGCTTACGCGGCGCTCGGCGGCGGCATTTCATTTGTGAATTATTACACGTACGGCGCGGAGACGAACACGGGCCAGCCGTTCGGAACGTATTACCTGCTGGAGCCGAATTATACCTGCGGCATTGCACTCGATGCGCAGGCGGGCCTTCACCTGTTTCGCTACGTAGGAATCGGCGTGCACGGATTCGTGAGCGCCAATGTGAAGCGCACACTCGCCGGCGCAATGCTGTCGGTGCGGGTGGGCTGCTTGTACGGTGATTGAAATTGCGAACGCTTCCAATTAGCCCTGATCGCAGCGGAAAGCCCGGAGGGTGCGGCGAACAAAGCAGATGCGGAGCAGCGCTTTGTTCTGCTGCACCCGAGGACTTGCAGCGGAGAGCAGGACCGGAACTTCCTGGTGACGACAACTGCCGCTGCTCCGGATCTTTTTTATCATGCGAAAGCAACGCTTCTTCCTCCAAATGAAAATGGAACAGCTGCATAAAAAAATAACCAACCCGGACAGGGTTACCGCCAGGTTGGTATTCACAAGAAATGTGTTGCGGAATTAGCCGACTTTTTTCACGTTCACCGCGTTGAGGCCTTTACGGCCTTCGATCACTTCGAACGTTACTTTATCATTTTGCGTGACTTTGTCGACGAGGCCGGTGACGTGCACGAAAATTTCGTTGCCACCGTCTTCTTTGATGAATCCAAAACCTTTGGTCTCATTGAAGAATTTTACGACTCCTGTTTTCATTGGAATTAGGTAAGATTGAATACTGTATCAAAGATATTCTTTTTCGTCTCGCGGCATAAATTTTTACGGGTTTTGATGAGGCCGCTGCAGATCAGCGTACATACAACCAAATTTCTACGTCGTCGATCCATACATTGGAGGGATCGTCCTTCACCGGCAGCACGCGGAGGCGGTCGCGGGCAAAGAGCGGGTTGAGGCGCATGTTGTACTCACAAGTGACCCACTCATTGGGACGGTAGATCCACGTTTTCAGGCGCATGCCGCTGTTGAGGATGAGCTGCCCGTCGCGTTCCTGCAGGAAGAGCAGCGTGGTGTTCGCGTCGATGTTTTCCACCCTGAATTTCATGCGGACGCGCACCCAGGCTTCGCTTTTCCCTTCGTAAAGCGAAGAGTCGCGCAGGAATTCGTTGACGTACCCGCTCCAGAACGGCGGGTTGCTTTGGGGCTCGTGGAAACGTCCGGCGTGTGTGCCGGATGCGGCGGGACCTTCCTCGACGGTCTCCCAGTTTTTGATCACGGTGTCGCGGACTTCGAGATCGTTCTTGTAGTGATACACTTCTTTCGCGTCATCGGGGATGCGCTGCGGCTCGGCGTCGGCGAAGATGTAGAAGTACTGCTTGTCGGTTTTCAGGAACACGCGCCAGTACATGTCTTCTTTGATGCGGTCGTAAGGAAGAATGCTGTGCCGGTATTGCCAGGTCTGGATCTGCGTGATGGCCGAGAGCGGCAACAGCAGCAACACCGTGATGGCCGCGGGAAGAAAACGGACCTTCGATAATTCCTGCAGCGTAATGCCGAGCAGCACGGCGAACACGGGAAGTAATACCACCATCGGACGCAAGCCGAACGCGCCGCCGTAGTTCCAGGCCCACCACGAAGAAAGCACCCAATCGACGAGCAGGAGGAAACCGGCAAATGCGAAAAAGCGGAACGTGTTTTTGCGCACCCACACGAAGATGCCCATCGCGGCTACGAACATCGCGGGCGCCCAGAGGAAAAACCCGTTGCGGTAGCTGAAGAGAAAACGGATCATGCGCGGGTGGCGGAAGTCGAATGCTTCTTCGCCGTACGCATCCACCCACCATTTGCCAACCTCCAATTTGTAATACAGCAGCTGGATGCCGATCACCAGCGCGCCGCAGAGCAATGCCAACGCGAGATACAGCGGCATGCGAAACGGATCGCGGATGAGCTTCCACGTGGCGGGCCAGCTGCCGGCGAGAAACGGAATAGCGAGCACGATCAGCGCGTTCACCGGGCGCAGCAAAACCGTCATGCCGAGCAGCGCGGCGGTCCATATCAATCGCCGGCCGGAAGGTTGTTCGATTTGCCGCTGCACGTTCAGCAGGAACAGCGCGACCATCGAGAACGAATACACGTGCGACATCATCGATTCCCAGGTCGCGTAATAGGAGAGGTTCGTTCCGGCGTAAACCGTCAGCAGCACGACGGCGATGATCCAGTCTTTGACCTGGAAACGCTGCAGCAGTTTCCGCAATGCCCAAAGCCCGGCCATGAGGTAGAACAATGCGCCGAGCGTTACGGCCGCGACGTAATAGAACGAATAGCCGTCGCGCGGATGTTCCGGCGAGCCGCTGCACCAATGCGCCACGATATAAAACGGCAGCTGCAGCACCGCCACGCCGGAGAAATATTTGTTGACGGGCATTTCATAAGCGCGGTTACAAAAAGTGCAGCCTTTCTGGAATTGCAGGAAGCGGTAACGGCCGGCGAGCGAATCGAGGAAATGGTATTGGTAATCGTGGTGCACGACGGTGGCGGGCAGGTAGCCGTAATAACCGCCGCTGTCGCTGATGTAAAGGCTTTGCCAGTTGTCGTCGCTCCAGCGTTCGGTGACGACGTAATTCAGCGAGTAACCGAAAATGCCCAGCCACACCAGCAGCGACCAGCTCCACTTCGCGGGACGAAGCAGGTTTTGTGTGGTTGTGCTGAAATATTGGCGAAGGCTCATTCGAAATCTTTTCGGTCGGGATCCACGAGCACGGCGGCGTCATCGAATTTTGCGGCGATGATGATGCTGCCGCTGCTGTCGATGTAACCGTATTTACCTTCTTCGCGGAACACGGCGTATCCGTTCACGAGCGGGCGCAGCTCTTCGAATTTCGGTTCGATGACGACGTGGCCGGTCGAATCGACGATACCGTATTTTTTGTGCTTGAGGATCGTGGCGTAGCCGTTGAAGAAAACGCCGATGCTGTCGTATTCCGCCGGCAGCAGAAATTTCCCGGTCGTGTCGATGAGCCCGCTTCGCCCGTTCTCCGTCACCATTGCGCGGCCGTTGAAGAAATAAATGCTGTGATCGGAAGCCGCGGGATAAATGCTGGCGCCGTTGATGTAGAAGCAGCCGTTCTTGCCGTTCACTTCGACGGTAAAAAAGTTTTTCTGCAAATGGAAAACTTCGTCGTACGCTACCGGCAGGATCGCATTGCCGAGCGAATCGACGACGCCTGTTTTTCCCTGCTCGTCTTTCGCCTGGTAATAACCGTCGCCGAGGTTGAAGAAGAAATCGTATTTCGGCTCGATGATGAATTTCCCGGTGCGGTCGATCAGTCCGTATTTGTCGTTGACGCTTGCGATGGCGCGGTTGTTTTCGAAATCATCGGCCACGTCGAACTGCGGCGGAATCACACGGTTGCCGGTCGCATCGAGATAGCCGTATTTTCCGTCCATGGAACGGCAGCGCGCGAGGCCATCGTGAAAACGATACATGCCGGAACCGGCCCCGAGATCTTTCACCAGGATATTTCCGGTCTTGTCGATGATGGACGTGTTGCTGCCGGCATGCACGATGGCTTTTCCTTCGCTGAACGCAACGGCGTAATCGTACTGCGGCGCAATGATCATTTTCCCGTCGCGGTCGCAGTAGCCGTAATTTTCACCGACACGCACGCGGAACATTCCGTCGCCGTAAACAGGAAGCTCTTCGAAAGCCGGTTCGGCGATAATCTTCCCGGCAGTATCGATGATGCCGTATTTTCCCGGCGGCGTCGGTTCGGGGCC
>CAMLEF010000250.1 GCA_946478675.1 uncultured Flavobacteriales bacterium
CATCCTGCTCGTGGTGGTGCTGAGCATTTATCTCTTCATGAACCTGCGTTACCGCCAACGACTGCGCAAGCTGGAAATGCAGCGACAGCTCGAGCAGATCCGCGTCCGCATTTCCGCCGACATCCACGACGACATCGGTGCGGGGCTCACGCGCATCGCATTGGCGGGCGACCTGGCGGCGATGCAGTTGCCCGAAGACGATGCGCAAAAGAAACGCGTCGCAGGGATGGCGGCGTCTGCACGTTCGCTTTCGCAGAGCCTGAAAGAAGTCGTGTGGTCGGTGAAGCCCGAATACGATCGCTACGATCTGATGGCGCGTTATTTCCGTGATTACTGCAGCGAGTTCTTCGAGCATTCGTCCATCCGCCTCAGCTTTTCCGCAGGAAGCGATTTGCCGAAGATCACCGTCTCGCCGGAAGTGCGTCGCAATCTTTTTCTCGTGCTGAAAGAAGCGTTGAACAACGTCGCCAAACATTCCGGCGCGCAAAACGTTTCCGTAACGCTGAAGCTGCACGATGATCAGCTGTCGATGCTGATCCGCGACGACGGCAAAGGATGCCCGCTTCCCGACGAAACGACGATGAATTCCAGCGGTCTTTCCAACATGAAGCGCCGTGCAGGCAACATCGGCTTTAAGCTGAGCATTTCGGGCAACGATGAAAAAGAATCCGGAACGTGCATCAGCGTCTCCGGGCAACTGAAATAAAAACTACTACTTTGGGGTGAGAAACCACCCGGAAGTAGCCTGTAGCTTTGTCGCATGAAGCCTGTAGTCGTTTGTATCGTCGAAGATGATCCGGAAATTTCCGCGTCATTGCAACAGATCGTGGGAAGTTCGCCGAAGCTGGCGCTGGCGGGCGTTTACGGAAGCGTGGAGCAGTTCGAAAAAGCGCTCGAGAGTTTGCTGCCCGACGTGGTGCTTCTCGATATCGGTCTTCCCGGAAAATCAGGCATCGAGTTTCTTCGCAGCGGCCGCAACATCAGTCCGTCGACACAATACCTGATGTGCACGGTGTTCGATGACGAAGAGAAGATTTTCGATTCACTGAAAGCCGGCGCTTCGGGCTACATCATCAAAAGCTCGCCCGCCGAAAAAATCATCGAAGCGATCCTCGACATCAACAGCGGCGGTTCCCCGATGAGCGCCGCCATCGCGCGGAAAGTAGTAGAAGCCTTCGCCCGCACCACGCAGCCCGCCGAAGAGCTGGAAGAGCTCACGCGCCGCGAAAAAGAAATCCTGCTTTACCTCGAGGACGGTTTGCGCTACAAAGAGATCGCCGAAAAATTATTCCTCTCGGTAGAAACCGTCCGCACGCACATTCGAAATATCTACGTCAAATTGCAGGTGCAATCCCGCATCGAAGCGCTGAACAAAGTGCGCCGCAACCGGTTGTTCGGATTGTTCTGATTCCGCAGCTTAGAGAGCTTCTTCAATAGCCGTGATGGCTATTCCTCGTCAGCCGTGTCGGGTGTCGTGTCAGACGTTTTCCCGTTAGCCGTGTCGCTGTTTACTATTTAGCTGCCTGAAGTTTCCCCGTTAGCCGTGTCGGTGTTTACCATTAGCTGTGCCTGAAGTTTCCCCGTCAGCCGTTTCGGTGTTTACCATTAGCTGCCTGAAGTTTCCCCGCCAGCCGTGTCGGGTGTTTCACCGGTAGTTGTGCTGACGTTTCTCCTGATCGCTGTGTCGGTTGTTTCACCGGTAGTTGTGCCAGCTATTTCTCGTGATAGCCGTGTCGGGTGTTCCCACCCGACACCGTAAATCCTGCTGCTAAAGATTCCCTCAAACTGCTACCCCCTCGAATGAAAATCCTTCATCTTATCAATCCACTCCTTCGGCACCGGCACCGGTTTTTTCTCCGCGTAATTGTAACAAACGATCACGGAAGTGCCCGTCGCCAACAGCGTTTCACTCTTGTCTTTTTCCACGCGAACCATCCGGTAGGAAAGCTCGAAGCTCGTTGTGCCTGATTTTTCAAAAGCCGTATACACGTACACTTCATCCTTGAGAAAAACAGGCTGCTTGTAATCCACCGTAGCCCGCGCGAGGATCAGCCCTGCTTTTTCCCATTCGATAACGGCGCCGATGACGTCGTCGAAATAATGAATGCGCGCCAGTTCGAAGAACGAAAGATGGTTCGCGTTATTGACGTGGCCCAGCGCGTCGACGTCTTTGAAACGAAGCTGGATGGGCGTGCGGTGTGTATTATTCATGCATAATAATTTCTGCGCAAAAATACGACGAAGCGCTGGTCTTTGCACAAGCAGGAAGAACAGCAGTGGCAGAAGTTCACCAGAAAGTAGTATTGTTTCACAAGCCGGGCCGGATCATTTTTGTTGCACACTAACTCATCTCCTAAAAAAAGCTTTATGAAAAAGTTCTTCTTCCTCTTCCTCCTGGCAGCGCTGATCCCTGCGGCGAAGCTGTGCGCGCAATCCACGATCCCGGTCGATCCGAAAGCCGGCTTCGGCGTCTGGTCCGAATGGCGCCACGATACGGTCAAAGGTGACGACGGCAAAATCTACACCTACGATTACCGCCAGCAGATCGCCAAGCGCAAAGGTATGGCCGTGTATTACCAGATCGAGATCAAAAACACCTGCGCGTATACGCTGAGCGGCCGCATCAACTTTCATTACACGACCACGTGGCTGCAAACGGCAATGAGCGAAGATGAACACTTCAAAGTAAAAGCCGGCCAGTCGACGGTGGTGGAGTATATCCAGCAGGGCTGCAAGAAGACCGACAAGAACCAGGGCGATTACGAAGCCTGCGTCACCTGCCCGATGGAATACACGATCTACATCCGCACGAAATAACCTCCGCAGGTACCCGCGCCCCGCCTGTTAACCTCAAAGCAAAATGAGAAATACCTGCCTGGCCCTTGCAGCGTTTGTGCTGCTCGCGGCTAACCCCTCACTTCAGGCGCAGGTGAGTGTGAGCAACGAAGATATTCCGTATGGGATGAACGATATGAACTGTTCACTGACGCTCATGCGGGCGTCCCATATCGGCAATGTAACTTACCCGAACGGCGGCAAAGATTCGTGGGGCAATCCGACGTATTCTTCGACCATCGGCAAGGTGAACCAGACCGTATTCGGTGCAGGGCTCGAAGTTCGTCTTGGATTGCTTTACCTGTTTCTTTCGCAGGACAAACACCGTTTTCGTATTGCGGATTCTGAAATCGTAGGATTCGTATTCGGCGGCAACAAGGAAAAGCGTTTTGATTATGCGACAGGGCAGAAGATCGGGTTACCCGGCGGATTATATTCCCCCAATGTCATCGGCGGCAGTTATGTTTTTGCGGCCGGTTTGCGCGCTGTTTACCGCATCAGTAACGCGCTCGATGTCGGCGCCTGTTATTACCCTTTCTATTTTAACATCGATATCGGCGCCACCATCAACGGAAATACAACGGGTGCTTATTTGCAGGGGTTCGGCGGACATCTTCGCGCCGGAAAAGTTTACCTGGACATTTTACAGATCAAACTACCTTCGAAAATTACCGACCGGCCGGATCATGGCGCGACTTACATCGGCACCTGCAAATATTTATACAACGATAAATGGCGCTTCCTTTCGTTCAGCATGCTCTATCAGCAATCCAAAACCAATGTTGAGGGAACGGACAAAGGACAGTACCCGCAGAAATGGTGGGTGTGCCAGGTCGGTTGGGGAATGATGTTTTGATCAGGTTGGTATCAATGAAAAATCCGTCTTCACTGGGGACGGATTTTTTATTGATCGAGTTTTTCGAAAACGGAATTGTTGCTCTTGTATTCCGGAACGATCTCTTTCATCTTCGACACGATCTTCATGTTGTCCTGCGAAGCGAATAGCTCCACCAGTTCGTTCAGCTGGCGGGAGACGGTATCGAAATCGTGTTCTTTCACGCGCGCGATCATGATCTTCTCGTGATGGGTCGGCAGCGTGTTCTCCTTATTGTCGAGCAGCTCTTCGTAAAGCTTTTCGCCGGGGCGTAAGCCGGTCACGACAATCTCGATGTCACGCCCGAGTTGTAAACCGGAAAGCTGAATCATTTTTTTCGCGAGGTCGATGATCTTCACCGATTTTCCCATGTCGAAAATGAAGATCTCGCCGCCTTTGCCCATGCAGCCCGCTTCGAGCACGAGGCGGCAGGCTTCCGGGATCGTCATGAAATAGCGCGTGATCTCGGGATCGGTGATCGTGACGGGGCCGCCGCTTTCGATCTGCTGGCGGAAGCGCGGGATGACGGAACCCTGCGAACCGAGCACGTTGCCGAAACGCGTCGTGATGAAACGTGTGGTCGTGACGTGATTGTTCAGCGATTGCGCGTAGATCTCCGCGATGCGTTTCGATGCGCCCATCACGTTCGTCGGGTTCACGGCTTTGTCGGTAGAGACGAGCACGAATTTCTCAGCGCCGTATTCGACGGCAAGATCGGCGATGATGCGCGTACCGAGCACGTTCGTGAGGATCGATTCCGAAGGATTGTTCTCCATCATCGGCACGTGCTTGTAAGCCGCCGCGTGGTAAACGATCTGAGGGCGGAACGTGCGGAACACGTTTTCCATTCGCTCGCGGTGACGGATATCGGCCATCACGATTTCGAAGCGCTGGCCTTTCATTGTGTCGGAAAGTTCCAGCTCCATTTCGTGCAGCGGTGATTCCGCATTGTCGAGCAGGATCACAAGCCCCGGCTGAAAACGCGCGATCTGCCGCACGAGCTCGCTGCCGATGGAACCTGCCGCGCCGGTGACGAGCACGGTTTTTCCTTTGAGCTGCGTGCGGATGTTGTCTTCGTTCAAACGGATCGGCTCGCGCTCGAGCAGTTCTTCGATGCGCACTTTGCGGATCTGTCGGAAGCTGAGTTCGCCGTTGATCCAGTTGGCGACCGGCGGCACTTCGAGCACCCGCGCGTTATTGGCGAGACAGATCTCGACGATCTCCTGCTTGCGCGCCGGCGGCAGATTCTGAATGGAAATGACCACCTGCGCGACGTCATTCTTGCGCAGCAGCTCCGGCAGCTTCCCGGCGCCGTAGATCGTTACGCCTTCGAGCTTGCGCCCGTGCTTCGAAGTGTCGTCGTCGATAAACGCCAGCGTGCGGTATTTCGTTCCTGCATCGCGGTCGAGCGTGCGTTTGGTGATCAGTCCCGATTCGCCCGCGCCGAAAATGATGACGCTGCGTTTCTGCCGCGACGGATTTTTGATCTCCGTCCACAGCGCTTTGTAAATGAGACGCGCGCTCACCATGCCGAACGTGGTGGCGAGGAATTCGATGAAGATGATCGAGTGGGGGAGTATGTAGGTGTGCGTGATGAAGCGGTGCGTCACCTGGTTGAGCAGGAAGAAGAACGCCGTGCCGCAGCTGATAGCGACCAGGATGCGGATCGCGTCGCGCTGGCTCATGTAGCGCACGATCGCCCACGGGATTTTCGCAAGAAGAAAACTGGCCGCGCGTGTACCGAGCATCACGGAAAACACCAGCGGAAAAGCAGCAATCTCGGAAGCCGGAACGGAAAAATCGAAACGAAGCAGGTAAGCGATGATGATGCCCGCCGCCACGATCGCAAGATCAATGACGAGAACGATCCATCGGGGAGTATAACCTTCGTTCAGTTTCAGCACGAGGGTAAAGGTAAGAAATCGGTCATTCGGGAATCCGGCTATTCGGGCATTCGTTCATTCGGGAACTCGGTAATTTGTGAATTCGGCATTGGTCATTCGAATGTGCCGTAAGTTATGCCTGTCCGAATTGCCTCATCTGCTATTGTATTTTCCTGCTGATCGTTTTCTTTTGTTGCGACCCTTTCTCTTTACGTCGTGTCAGGTGTTTCCTCCTGACACTTTTCATTTGTTTGCCACCGCGCTCCTTTCTGCTATTACCGCTTCCTGTGAAATAAAAACGCCCGGCGATCGATTGTCGCCGGGCGTTTTTCGAATTCATCAAAACTTATTCGCGAACGAGCTTCACGATCTTCATTTCATCGCCGGCTTTCACCTGCAGGAAGTACGTGCCTGCTGCTACCGTGCTGAGATCGGTGCGGATGATGTTGACGCCGGAATGCATTTCGTCGAGCACCACTTTGCCGCGGATGTCGGTGAGGCGCACTTCAACGTTATCGTACACATTGCCGAGATCGATCGTTACCGTTCCGGATGCCGGGTTCGGGAACACCTGCAGGCTGCTGAATCCGTTCTCTGCAATGCCCGTGCAGGGGCTCACAACGATCTGCGTGGAATCGGATGTCGTGCAGTTGCCGTTGACTACCGTGTACACGACATAATGCGTGCCCGTGCCGGCGGTTGCAGGGTTGAACGTGCTGCCGGAAACGCCCGCGCCGCTGTACGTGCCGCCTGCCGGTGTTCCTGCGGGAAGCGTAACCGGCGCATCCGTCGTGCAAACCGTTCCGTTGCTGAAGGACGCGATGGACGCTGCAGAATCTACCGTTACGGTAAACGAACAGGTCGCGTTGTTGCCCGCCATGTCGACGACGTTATACGTAACGGTCGTGACGCCGCTGTTGAACGTGCTGCCGCTGGCGTCGTTGTTGCCCATCAGCATCGTAGCGCCGGTAGAGCTGAACGAGATCGTCGTGCCGCTGCAGTTTTCAATTGCGCTTACGCCGATGCCGTTGACGATCGGATCGCAGGAAGTAACGTTCGACGGACAGGTAACGGCCGGCGCTTCGTTGTCGATAACGACGATCGTAACAGTTGCCGTTGCCGTGTTGTTGCTCGCGTCGGTCGCCGTGGGGTGCGGTTCCACCGGGTGCGGGGGGACCCTGCTCGGTGGGGTTCGTGCGTGCTGCACCATACCCGCCAGGGTACGGCGTGGGTCGGACGCTCGCCCGGCGTGGCGGGGCCTAGGTGGCTCCCAGATCGACCAGGACGCTCGCGTAGCCAGTCAGGTACCACGGCACCTGGAAGGGCCAGTACATCGACGCGGGCTACGGCGACT
>CAMLEF010000251.1 GCA_946478675.1 uncultured Flavobacteriales bacterium
GACAGTCCCGCGCTGAGTCCCGCGTACCTGAAAAGAACATTCGGCTTTCCCATTCACGGCGTGGAGCTGAATGAAGTGGTGCGACAGGAAATGGATTCGGGCATCCTTTACAATGCCACGAAGCTGCGTGTCGACATTGCGACGGCGCGTGTGATTCCTGCCGGCGTCGCGACTCCTATTCCGCAATTCGAGCTGGAAGGGTACCGCGATATCGTTCGTGTGCAGGGCGCCGATCTCGTGGAGCATCTCGAAGACGCATACAACAAATACGGACCGGAAGAAACGATCATCATTTGTCGCTCGAACAAGCGCGCCAACATTTACAACCAGCAGATCCGTACGCGCATCCGCTGGCAGGAAGATGAAATTGCCGCCGGCGATCATCTCATGGTGGTGAAGAACAATTACCATTGGCTGCCGGAAGATTCGAAAGCAGGTTTCATTGCGAACGGCGATACGGCGGAAATTGTGCGCATCCGCAAATACCACGAGATGCACGGCTTCCGTTTTGCCGACGTATCGCTGCGGCTGCTCGATTATCCCGATGAGCCGGAGCTCGACGCGCGCATCATGCTCGACACGCTGCACACCGAAGCGCCGGCTTTACCGACAGACCGGCAGCAGCAATTGTTCGAAAGCGTCGCCCAGGATTACGCGGAGCTCTCGAAAGGCGCGCGTTACCAGAAGATGAAAGCCGATCCGTGGTACAACGCGCTTCAGGTGAAATTCGCTTACGCCGTCACCTGCCACAAAGCGCAGGGCGGTCAGTGGAAAGCCGTGTTCGTTGAACAAGGTTATCTCACGGACGAGATGATCAACACGGAATTCCTGCGCTGGCTGTACACCGGCATTACGCGCGCGACGGAGAAGCTGTTTCTCGTCGGGTTCAACAAAGAATTTTACGGAGAGAGTTGATTGATCAAAGCGTTTATTCGTCAATGAAAATCATGGACCAATAGACTCATCGACAAATCGACCAATTAAATCTTCAGCCAGAGGCAGGTTCCGCCTTTGTTGTCGTTCATCGTCGTATCCGAATCGATGCCGATGCCATGGACGGTGCCGGCCACGTAAGCCTGCTTCAGCTGGTAACCGCGCACGGCGACGTCGGGAACGGTGCTGAGCGACCGCCAGTAATGCTGGAAAGAAAGGTTCGAATACAGTTGCTGCGACGTGAGCACCGCTGCGGCTCCGACGTACAGCCCGGGAACATAACCGGCGGCTTTCACTGCGGTGTACCAGGCCTGGCAATAATCAATCACGGCTTGTGCGGTGGTGCCGTCTGCTACGCCTTCGAGATCGCACCAGATGTTCATGCCCGGCGGAAGCCCGATGGATTTGGCGTTGTTGGCGCCGTTGGTGCCGTCCTGCGTACCGAGCGCGGCGGTTGGCGTCCAACCCGGCATGCGCACGTGCTGCACGGCCATGAGCGCGAGGCCGGCGTTGAGAATGCCGAGCGCTTCGGCGTTGGAGAGATCGCCGCTGCCTTGCGTCGTGCCGCGCGAAAGATAACGCACACAAAAAGCATAACCACTGCTCTTGAACGAAGCGGCGACGCTGGAAGAAACGATCGTTGCGGTATCGAAACCGAGAAGGCCGGGAGCTGCGGGTTGTACTGTTCCGGGAAGGGTTGACATAAAGTGAGAGGTTAAAATGAATCGTTAAAGTATAAACAAAACCGGAATGGCTTGTCATTTATTTAACAAAAGCATCAGGCGATGACACAACCCTCCCACGCTGCGCTCTCTGCGTCCCTGCGGCAATTTTATGTTCAACTTCCTGGAAACGCAACAGTGATAACAACAGCAATGAAAGCAATTTCCGTTCTGCGACTCGCTATCAACATAATTTCCGACTTTTCAACAACGCCCGATTAACCTGCAAAGCCTCCCTACTTTTGGCAGAATGCTGAAAAAAGGCGATCCAAAACTTATCCGTGCCTGGACATTTTATGACTGGGCGAACTCGGTTTACCCGCTGGTGATCTCGTCGGCGATCTTCCCGATCTTTTATGAAAAAGTGACGCAGAAACATCTCGGCGGCATCATTCATATTTTCGGAACTCATTTTACCAACACGGAATTTTATTCCTACGTCGCGGCGATCTCCTACCTGATCGTTGCAGCTTCTTCGCCGGTGCTTTCGGGTATCGCCGATTATTCCGGCAGCAAAAAACGGTTCCTGCAATTCTTCTGTTTCCTCGGCGCAGGCTGCTGCATGTTGCTGAGCCTGTTCAATACCGAACACATCGGGTGGAGCATGATGGCGCTGCTGTTTGCCAGCGTCGGTTATTGGGGAAGCCTCGTTTTTTACAATGCGTATCTCCCGGAAATTGCGGAGCCGGAAGATCAGGACCGCGTGAGCGCAAAAGGATTTTCGATGGGCTACATCGGAAGCTCGCTGCTGCTGATCCTTATCCTCGTGCTCGCGGTTTTCACCAAAGTCATTCCCGACGTAAAGTATTCTTTCCTGCTCGTCGGCATCTGGTGGATTGCGTTTGCGCAGATCACGTTCCGACGTTTGCCGAAAGCGCATAACGTGCATTCGAAAGCGGAAGGCAGCGTTATCCTCAAAGGCTACAGCGAGCTCTCCAAAGTTTTTAAAGACATTCTCACGCGCAAGCAGCTCCGCCGTTTTCTCGGTTCGTATTTCATGTACAACATGGGCGTGCAAACGGTGATGATCATGGCCGTGCTGTTCGCGACGAAAGCGATCGACTGGCAATCGCCCGGCGACATCGAGCAGGCCATCACGCAGGTGCAGACGGACACGACTTCCACGAAGCTGGTGCTTTCGGAAGAAATGAAAGCGATCTCCACGCAGGTCGTGCACAAAGACATCGACGCGGTGATCAAGATGAACCGCACGCTGCCCGATACGCTTTCAACGAATTCGCTGCAGGCGGCGATCCACACGAACATCACGAATGTGCAGGCCGATCTCAAATCACAAATCGCTGCGGGTGATCCGCGACTGGCCGGCGATTACACGGCTTATCTCGAAAAAGTTTATGGCAATGCCGATACGCTGGCAGACGGCCACAAAAGCCAGAGCCTGATCGTTTCGATCCTGCTCATCCAGTTTCTCGGTGTAGCCGGCGCAGTGCTGATGTCGCGGCTTTCGAAAATTTTCGGCAACCTGAAAACGATCGGCTTCGTGATCTTCCTTTGGATCATCATCTGCTATTGCACCTGGCAATTCGTGTATCGCCCGATCGGCTTCTACGCTATTGCAGCAAGCGTCGGTCTCGTGATGGGCGGCATCCAGGCATTGTCGCGCTCCACCTATTCCAAGATGCTTCCGGAAACGGAAGATCATGCTTCCTACTTCAGCTTCTTCGACGTAAGCGAAAAGATCGGCCTGGCCATCGGCACGATCACGTTCGGTTTCATCGAAGGCGTGACGGGTGGCATCCGCAATTCGGTTCTTTCCCTCATCGTCACGTTCGTCATCGGCTTCCTGCTGCTGCTGCGCGTGCCGAAATCGGAGACAGTAAAATAAAATCCGGACATTCGGTCATTCGGTCATTTGGTAAATCCAATGGCCGAATGACCGAATGTCCCAATGACCATTTTGAATGATAGTAGATCTTTTTATACCATGTTTCGTCGACCAGCTCTATCCCGAGACGGCGCTGAACATGATCAAAGTACTGGAGCGTGTGGGTTGCGGCGTGAACTACAATCATGAGCAGACGTGCTGCGGACAGCCGGCGTTCAATGCGGGTTATTGGGACCACTGCAAAGAGGTCGGCGAAAAATTCATCAAGGAATTCCAGAGCGATCGTTACATCGTGACGCCGTCGACTTCCTGCCCGGGCTTCGTTCGCAATTATTACGGCGAGATGTTCACGAACTCCGCGCTGCACAATCAATCGCGGCAGGTACAGAAAAACATTTTCGAATTCTCCGATTTCCTCGTCAATATTTTAAAGATCACCGACCTCGGCGCGCGACTGAACGGCGTGGCAACTTTTCATGATGCCTGCAGCGGTTTGCGCGAGTACGGCATTCACCGCGAGCCGCGCGTGCTGCTGTCGAAAGTGCGCGGCCTCGAGCTGCGTGAAATGGAAAATACAGAAACCTGCTGCGGCTTCGGCGGCATGTTCTCCGTGAAATACGAGAACGTCGCTGTGAGCATGGCTGAGCAGAAACTCAAAGCAGCGGAAGCCGTCGGCGCGGAATACATCATCTCCACCGACCTTTCCTGCCTGCTTCACCTCGACGGCTTCATCAAGAAGCAGGGCAAGAACATCAAAGTGATGCACCTCATCGACGCGCTCGCGCAGGGATGGGAATGATTCTTAGTTGCATCGGAGCGTTGAGGGACATACCTGGAATTTTTTCTTGAACGCGGCGGAAAAATGATGCGGGTTCTTGTAGCCGAGCACCGTCGCCACTTCGCCTACCAGCATCGCCTGCTCTTTCAGCAGGTGTTCCGCATGCTGCATTTTTAATTCGCCGAGATATTCAAAAATGCTCTGGTCGAATTCCGTTTTGAACACTTTCATCAGCTTGTTCGAATTCGTTCCGAAACGCCGCGCGAGGCTCACGACGGTGTGCTCTTCGAGGAAATGAGCCGCGAGAAATTCGTGTAGTGCTTTTGCCAGTTCACGGTCGCGGCGGGAAAGCACGGAGAGGTTGGCGGAATTTTCTTCCCCGTAAAAAAGCGCATGCAGCTGCAGCAGGAGCAACTGGTAAACGGAAGTTTCCATCAGCACCTGGCCCGTTTTTCCGCCGAGCGGGCAATGGAGAATGGTGCGGACGGCTTCTTTCTGCAACCCATCCATGCGCGCGGACTGCAGGCTGAGGATGCGTTCGCGGCGAAAGAGTTTGGTGCGCAGCGTATCCGACCATTTCTCATCTTCCGGCAACAGCTCGGCGAGCGTGGAGATATTCGTGGAAAAATGCAGCAGGCGAAACGGCGTTTCTCCCGGAAGAAAATGCATCATCTCGCTGTTCGGATCGAATTTGAAATTGTGCTCGTCTTTTTTCCCGACGATGGCGCCATTCGCACCGCGGACATACGATTCGAAATAACCGTCGAGAAAAAGACAGAAGCCCGCATGATCGCTGGCGATGTTTTGTTTGTTGACCGCAACGATGTGCCGGTTGAGTTGTCCCTGGATGAGCCGCACTGACGCATTCGAGAGATAAAGATCGCGAACCTCTACACTGTTGCCTTCGGAAAGCGGATTGTCGCCGGGCAGGTGGACGAATTTTCCAAACGGAATTTCCGGTTCGTGCAACGGCGAATGCACGGGGATATTCGGATTGTCGATCGCGCTGTACGAACCGGAGTAAGGAGAAATTGCAGGCATATTTTTTTAATGACGGTTTTCGGGGCGGGGCGCAAAAATAAAGTGATTGCACCCTGAGACGGAGCAACAGCTGCATTTGTTACTCCGCCAAATGATTTTTCCTGAAAAGTGTTCCTGCGTAGATTTTTCTCCTTTTGACGTAGGTAGCAGGAGAAAACAACCTTCTATGTTTGCGCCCTGAATCCGCTTTACGTGGTTATCCTTTAAAACAACTACAAAAATCAATAGCATGTTTTCTACCAAACACATCCTGGCGCTTTCCCTCGGCGCCGGCATCATCATCGGCATCGCTTCTTTCGCATCCTGCAGCGACGCAACTCCCGCACCGGCCAACGACTCCGTGGCTTCCAAAGAACCGAAAGCGCTCACGCAGGAAGAGCTCGTCGCACGCGGGAAATTTCTCGTGAACGTCGCCGGCTGCAACGATTGTCATTCTCCGAAAATCATGACGCCGATGGGCCCGGTGCCCGACACCACGCGCCTGCTTTCCGGCCACCCCGAGCACGACCAGCTTCCGCCTCCCGGCAAGAGCCCCGGCTGGGTGCTGTTCAGCCCCGATCTGACGGCTGCTGTCGGTCCCTGGGGAACTTCCTTCTCCGCGAACCTGACGCCGGACACGAGCGGCATCGGCACCTGGACGTTCGACCAGTTCCGCCTGGCGTTGCGTGAAGGAAAAAGCAAAGGCCTGCCCGCCGCCCGCCCGCTGCTGCCCCCGATGCCCTGGCAGACGATCGGAAAAATGAGCGACGAAGACCTCTCGGCGATCTTCGCTTACCTGAAATCGCTGAAGCCGGTGAAAAATTATGTTCCCGCTCCCCTGCCCCCGGCCGAAGCCCCGGTAGCAGCGAAATAAGACTTTTTCACGTTGGTTGTCGGCGGCTGCTTTCTTATTAAAGGAAAGCAGCCGCCGCTGTTACGGGCCAACCGGAGAAGGCCCTAACGTGTTTTTTTATAGTTTTGCTCCCCTGAAACGTTCAATACCGAACCATGTCCCTGTCAAAGATCAAAGAACTTCTTGGCAACCAGGCCGATAGCCTGCTGAACCATACCTGCAAAACCATTACGAAAGACCAGATCCACCTGCCGGGCCCCGATTTCGTGGACCGTGCTTTTGGCCCCAGCAACCGCAATCCCCAGGTGCTTCGCAGCCTGCAGGCGATCTACGGCACGGGCCGCCTGGCGAATACCGGCTACGTTTCCATCCTCCCGGTGGACCAGGGTATTGAACACTCTGCCGGCGCTTCTTTCGCCCCGAACCCGATCTATTTCGACGGTGAAAACATCGTGAAGCTGGCCATCGAAGGCGGCTGCAACGCGGTAGCTACGACTTACGGCGTGCTCGGTTCCGTATCGCGCAAATACGCGCACAAGATCCCGTTCATCGTCAAGATCAACCATAACGAATTCCTCAGCCTCCCGAACAAATATGATCAGAACATGTTCGGCACGGTAGAGGAAGCGTGGAACCTCGGCGCAGTGGCGGTCGGCGCTACGATCTATTTCGGATCGGAAGAATCGGCGCGCCAGATCGTGGAAGTGGCACAGGCGTTCGAACGTGCGCACGAGCTGGGCATGGCGACGATCCTGTGG
>CAMLEF010000252.1 GCA_946478675.1 uncultured Flavobacteriales bacterium
CGATTCGTGCGCGGAAAAACAATGCCCCGTTTGTTCGAGCGAAGTCGGGAACCTGTGCATTAGAATGCGAAAAGTTCTCGACTCCGCTCGAACAAGCAGAGGACTCGAACAAACGAGGAATGGAATAAACAAGAAAGTTTGAACAAGAAGGAAGACATTCAGCGGAGATAGAAACGAATTTAAATCCTCGTCTTCACCACCGCAAACCGCGATTTCAATTTGAGGAACGGGCGTTCGATGAGCTCGTAGCTGATGATCGGAATGAGCAGCGACAAACCAATGACGATGGGCCAGTACACCCAGCCGCTCATATTCGGGAAATGCACGAACATGATCTTGAAGAGAATGAACTGCAGCAAAATATTTCCCCAGAGATAAATGCCGAAGCAGCATTTGCCGAGGTAATTGATCGGGTGCTTCGGACCCCACCGGAAAAGCGCGTCGGGATTGAAGACGTAGTTCATCATGCAGAAGCCGATCGTCAGCAGGTAGAAATATTTTTTAAAGACGACCTCGAAAAAGTTCGGCCAGTCGTTCGAGTTGTCGACGCTCAGTGTCCAGAGCAGGATCGCATACAGCAGCACGCGCGCGTACCACGGCATGCGCAGGCTGAACGGCCGGTGAAAATGGATCCACGCCACCAATCCGCCGAGTGCGAGCGCGTCGATGCGGGACAGCGTGTTGAGGTAAATATTGTACCAGGTCCAGTGAAACTCATCCGCGCAGCAGCGAAAGCCGATGCTGATAGCCATGACGCCGGCGAAAACGTACGGCAGTTTTTTCATCGGCAGGAAAGCGACGAGGAACGGCCACACGAGGTAGAAATGCTCTTCCACGCAGATCGACCAGAAATGCGCGAAAGGAAAATCCCAACGCTCGGTCATGATCGTGCGGAAGTTGTTGTAGAAGAAAATGACGGGTTTGTATTCCGGCTCCGGCAGCCCGGGATTGGAAGTGCGCAGCCACATCACGAGCAGCGGGCTGATCGCGATCACGAAAAAATACAACGGCCAGATGCGAAGAATACGCCGGACGTAAAAGTTCTTGATGTCGATCTTTCCTTTTTCGGTTCTCTCTTTCAGCAGGAGATAGGTGATGAGAAACCCGCTGATCATGAAAAACATGTCGACGCCGAAATTGAAATTCGCAATGACGCGGCGGAAATGTTCACCGAACCACGTGATCCCGCTGCCGTCGTGGTGCATGAGAATACGTGGCATGCCGTGATCCGACGTCACCCACGCGTCCCACGCATGCACGATGACGACCATAAAAGCCGCCAGGAAGCGCAGGGCGTCCAGCTGAACAAAATGGATGGGCTTTTTTTCCTCGAGCGTCGACAAGGCCGGGGTTGCAGTTACGAATGAACTGCGAATATACGAATGACCGCGACGAGGACGGCAATGGAATTCGGACGAAAGCGGCGATACACTACTTCTTCCGGGATTCGTAGTGCTATTGCTTAACCACGGAATCTTTCTTCACCGTTATCGTCGATTTTTTTTCGCCGTTGCTGAAGAGCGTGTCGTGACGAACGGTGGTGGTCGTAGTGTGCGTTTCTGTTCGTTCTCCCGGGGCCGTATCAACAGGCTGCGCTTCCGGATCATATGCCGGCTTAGCGGGCGTGGTATCGTGAACAGGTTGCGACGGCCCGCGTTCTTCTTCCCTGTGCGACAGATTCCACCACACGATAGCAGCAGCGGCAGCGACCACGATGGCGACGGCCCATCCCCATTTTTGCAGGAAGGTTTTCGCGGGAACCGACGGCTTGTATTTCGCCAGCGAACCGGCAGGAACGCCGGTAAAAATTTCCGCGAGTTGTGCTTTCAGCAGTGTTCGACCGGCAGATTGAAATGCCGTCGAGAGCCATTCTGCTTCCGCGCGAAGCTCCGCGTCGGACTTCAGCCGCTGCTCAAACGACGCGCGCTCTTCCGCGCCCATCTCATTGCGGAGATAGCGGTCGATCGTGTCGTATGTTTTTTCGTCCATCATTTGACGGCGGCGGTTTTATAAAGCGTTTTCAGCTTCTGCAGGCATTTGTATTTCTGCGCTTTCGCGTTGTCGGCATTCGTATAATGAAGCTCCTGCGCGATTTCGTCCATGCTCTTCCTGAAAAAATAAAAAAGCAGCAGCAGCTTCCGGCATTGCGCGCCGAGCTTCTCGAGATTCTGGCGGAGCATTTTGTGCATTGTGTCGTCTTCGTTCTTTTCTTCGGGCAATGTGACCTCTTCCACGTTCTCGAAATCCGAAAAACGAACGTTGCGTTTCCGCTTTTCCAGCTGCTTCAGCCATTTGTTGCGGCTCACCGCATACAGCCACGTTTTCAGCGAAGATTTTTGTGTGAACGTTCCGGCGCTGAGCTGTTCATACAAGGCGACTGTCGCTTCCTGGAAAACATCACGCGCATCTTCTTCCCGCCCGCTGTTGTTGATCACGAGATAACGAACCATGCTGAAATGCTGCACATAGACAGCGCGGAAGGCGTTCGAATCACCTTTGCGCAATCCATCGAGCAACTCTTTTTCGTCGGCGTAAGCAGCCATAATCGGGGTTTATTCCGCGGGGAGGGTAAAGGTAACCGGCCGTGGGAAAAAATCATGGGTGAATTTACGATTTGCTGCAGCGCCGTATTTACAGCCGCAGCATCATTTCAATTGCACCGCATTTGGTTTACATTAGCTCTTCCACCAATTGCTGCATTCCCTTGAAAAAACTCCTTGTCGCTGCCACGATCCTGCTGCTCGTGTGCGCTTCCGCCGGCGCGCAAACCTTCCTTCAGCAACCGCCCCTGCAAAACCGCCCCGCCGGAAAACCCGTGCGCTTCCAGGAAGTGCAACAGGCCTTCGACCGTTATTGGGAAAATCAATCGCCGTCTGATACGGAATCGGAAAATGCAGAAGAGGGCGGCTACCAGCAATTCAAGCGTTGGGAGTGGTTCATGGAGCAGCGCACTTTTCCTTCCGGGATTTTTCCTTCGCCGGAAGTGTTGTACAACGAATACCAGGGCTACAAAACGCAATATGGTTCACACAATGCGCGAATGGCGTCGAACTGGTCGTTCATCGGGCCGCACGTGGTGCCTGCGAATGGCGGAGGCGCGGGGCGCATCAACTGCCTGGCGTTTGATCCGGCGAATGCCAACGTGCTTTGGGCGGGCGCTGCCTGCGGTGGCTTATGGAAGTCTACGGATGGAGGCGCAACCTGGTCGTCGAATACCGACCTGCTTCCTTCGCTGAGTATTTCCGATATCGTGATCGATCCTTCGAATCCGCAGATCATGTATCTCGCGACCGGCGATAAATACGGCATTTACTGGCAATATGAAACGTGGGGCCATTACAGCGCAGGTATCCTGAAATCGACCGACGGCGGCGTGACGTGGAACCCGACCGGGCTGAATTTCGCATTGGATAACGTCACCGTAATACAACGTCTCATCATCGATCCGTCGAACACGAATACGTTGTATGCGGCCACGAACATGGGCGTTTTCAAATCGACCGATGCGGCAGCAACGTGGGCCAATATCCGCCCGGGAAAATTTTACGACATCGAAATGAATCCCGGCAACACCATGATCCTCTACACCGGCGACAGCACCGGCGTGTTCCGCACGACGAATGCCGGCGCATCCTGGAGCGCTGTCCAGGGCGTGTCGTCCGCCGGGCGCACTTCGATCTGCGTTACGCCGGCGAACAGCGCAGCAGTGTATGTCTGGTCGGAAGGCGGCGCGTTGTATTACTCCAACAACTCCGGCGTATCGTTTACCACGCGCACCGATCCGAGCACGGATTGCACTCCGTACGGTTATTACGACATGGTGATCGATGTTTCGCCGGTGAATGAAAATATTCTTTTTGTCGGCGGACTGAACGTGGCGCGCAGCACCGACGGTGGTAATTCCTGGACGGTAGCTTCCGACTGGGGCGGATGGCCGAACACGAATTACGTGCACGCCGATAATCATGCGTTGCAGTTCGGTCCTGCGAGCAGCAATACGATTTACTCCTGCAACGACGGCGGCATTTTCCGTTCTACCGACCAGGGCAACACGTGGAGCGATCTCAGCGGCGGCATCGACATCAAGCAATACTACCGTCTCTCGGGATCGTTCATCACGCCATCGGTCATTTACGCCGGGGCGCAGGATAACGGAACCGATCGGGTGACCGGCGTGAATGCGGCAACACAGGTTAACGGCGCGGACGGAGAAGAATGTCTCGTGGATTTCACGGATGATAACATCGTGTTTGTTTCCTCGCAGAGCGGTTATTTCCTGAAATCCACCGATGGCGGCGCGAGCTTTACGGCGCTGAGCCAGTTCGGCTGCGACTGGACTTCTCCGATCATCATGGACCAGACGGATCACAACAACATGTATCTCGGCGGAAGTGATGTGTATCGTTCCACCGACAACGGCGACACGTGGAACAACGTTTCGAACGGCGCCTTCGACGGCACCTGCGTTTATTCGCTGGAGATTTCGCCGACGTCACCTTCGTACGTGTACGCTGCCACGTTCGGCAACATCTATCGCACGACGAATGGCGGAACCAGCTGGAGCACGATCACCGGTTCGCTTCCCGTCGGCCAGGCAGCCATCTCCGGCATTGCGATTAGTGATGGAAACCCGGATGCAGTGTGGGTAACGCTTTCCGGATTTGCCGCGGGCGAAAAAGTGTACTACACCACGAATGGCGGCGTCACCTGGACGAACATGACGGGCTCGCTGCCGAACGTTCCGGCGAACTGCATCGAATACCAGAACGGCAGCAATGATTTGTTGTACGTCGGAACCGATCTCGGCGTGTTTTACATGGATGCCACGATGAACGACTGGCTGCCCTACAACAACGGATTGCCGAACGTTATTATCGACGAGCTCGAAATTCATTACCCGACGAGCAAGCTGCGTGCAGCAACGTACGGACGCGGTCTCTGGGAAAGCGACCTGCAGGTGTCGACGCTGATGAATGTTGATGCGTCTGCACTGTCGATGGTCAATCCCCCTTCCAGCACCTGCGACACGGTGATCACACCGGTGGTGAACATCCGCAACGGAGGCGTCGATACGCTGCACACCGTCGATCTTTTTTACCGCGTCGACGCGCAGGCCTGGCAGCAATACAGCTGGAGCGGCTCACTCGCTTCTTTTGCAACCGCATCGATCCCGCTCAACACCTACACGCTGACAGCCGGTCCGCACACGCTGAAGGCGTACACGACGAACCCGAATGCATCTGCGGATCAGAACCACAACAACGACACGCTGCTGCGTACGTTCACGATCCTTTCTGCGCCGACGACAACGATCGCATTACCGGTTGCCGAAGGATTTGTTTCAGCGGCCTTCCCGCCGTCGAATTTCTCGCTTGAAAATTCGAGCAGCCTATGGACGCGCACTACATCCACCGGGGGGTACCAGCTGAGTACGAATTCCGCGCGCGCCAATTTCTATTCGATCTCCAGCGGAACGGACGCGCTGCAGACGTTGTACGTTGATTTCAGCAGTGCATTACCGCCGATTCGTTTGTATTTCGATCTCGCGTATGCGCCGTATCCCGGCTATATCGATTCGCTCGTTATCGACCTGTATTCCGATTGTGCGGGCGGCGAACGGTTGTATGCAAAAGGTTCTTCGCAGCTGCTGACGTCGCCGAGCACTACCGGGCAGTTTGTTCCGGCTTCCGCGGGCGAATGGCGCACGGATACGCTGCATCTCGATTCGCTCGCCGGTCACGGCCCGATGCAGATCCGCTTTCTCGCAAAGAGTGGTTACGGTAACGATCTTTTCATCGACAACATTAACCTCACCGGCAACGGCGTCGGAATTTCAGAGCTGCCGTCGCAGGCGTCATTCGTAATGTATCCGAATCCTGCAGCGACGACGATCACGCTCGAGCTTCCGTTTGCAGCTGCGAATGCAGAAGTGGTCGTTTTTGATCTTTATGGAAAACGCGTGATGGGAACAGAGCTGAAAGCAGGAACCACGCGAACAACTATGGATGTGTCGGCGTTGAGCGAAGGCGTGTACCTGGTGCAGGTAATTGCTAACGGTCACGTCGAAACGAAGCGACTGGCGATCGTGCGTTAGGCTTTTGCCAGCTGAATAATATCTTTCACGCCAATGATCTGCTTGTCGTAACCGACGCGCGCGGAGTTGATCATCGCCAGTCCCATTTCACGCAGCGTGCTGGCGGCGCCGAAGGCACGGGCGATCGGGTAGAGCCAGCCGAAATAGTTGTAATACGGAAGTGTAAACTTCAAACCTTTTGTCGGCTTCATCATGCCGGGACGGAATGCGTACACGTTTTTGAACGGCAGCTTCATCAGGTCGTTCTCCGTTTTTCCTTTCACGCGCGCCCACATCGAACGGCCTTTCTCCGTGCTGTCGGTGCCGGCGCCGGAGATGTATCCGAAGACAATGTCCGTATTCACCGACGCGAGCGTTTGCGCAAAGTGCATCGTCAGCGTGTAGGTGAGCCGCGTGTATTCGTCTTCTTTCATGCCGACGGAAGAAACGCCGAGGCAGAAGAAGCACGCATTGTAACCGACCATCTGTTCTTTGATCGGCGCGAGGTTGAAAAAATCCGCGTGCACGATCTCTTTCAGCTTCGGATGCGAATAGCCGCTGGGCCGGCGATTGATGATGAGAACGGATTCAACATCGGGATGCTGCAGGCATTCGTGGAGAACGCCTTCGCCCACCATTCCGGTGGCGCCTGTGAGGATGGCTCGGACTTTCATGCGGGTGTTTTTGCAGGATGTCGTTTGAGACGCGAAAATATTTTACTGCCGCCCCTCGGGATAATCCGGATGCGAAGATGATTTCATCTCGTGCGTTTCAGCATCGTATTCTTCTACGTTCGTAATGACGACGAAATATTTCCGG
>CAMLEF010000253.1 GCA_946478675.1 uncultured Flavobacteriales bacterium
TTCGTCGCGTAAATGTCGAACATGTTGCCGCGGTGGTTATTGCCCGCTGAAAAAGTTGTAGTGAGCGAAGAGCTGTTGACCGGCGGCGTAGCGTTAGCGGTGATCGTAACGTTGTCGCCCGCGCAAACGGCGGGAGCGCTGGTCGTCAGGGCAAGTCCGCATTGCGCCTTCATCGTGTTGCCTGCAAGACAAGAAGCGCCAAGGACAAGAATCGTGTAGAGTTTTTTCATTTGAAAATTCTGTGGGTAGTTTAGTGTTTGCGCAAATATACAACACGGATGCGGTGAATGCTTTGCTTTTCGTATATCAAAATCGTGCAAACAGCTACGTAGTTTTACCGTGACGATCCTCCGACTTCACCTATCTTTATCACATGAGCTTCTGGTCTGATTACGGCATTGGCGTTTCCACGCATCTCGACGCCATTCGCTTTGTTCGCAGGCATCGCCTCTGGGGCTATTTTCTTTATCCCGTGTTCTTGCTGGTGATACTGGCGATCGCAGGGTTCTTCTCCATTTTCGCATTCAGCCATTATCTGACTGATTGGCTTTTCTCCTTCCAGCAAACTGATTTTCACACTGGTGAAGACTGGCTGGACGGGTTCCTGCAGCTGCTGCTCTGGATCGTAAAATTCCTCGCGTCGTTCGTTATCCGCATTTATATTTTTCTTCTTGCGCTGAAAGTCATCCGATACATCGTGCTCATTCTTTGCTCGCCGATGATGGCGCTGCTTTCGGAAAAAGTGGAAGAGCTCGTGACGGGCAATAGTTACCCCTTCAATTTCGCGCAATTTTTGAAAGACGTGCTGCGCGGCGTGCTGGTGAATCTCCGGAATCTTGCATTTGAATTATCCATCACGATCGCGCTGCTTGTTGTCGGATGGATCCCGGTGATCGGGTTGATCACGGTGCCGGTGAGTTTACTCGTGAGCTGGTATTTTCTCGGCTTCAACATGATCGATTACACCTGCGAACGACGACGGATGTCCGTTTCGGAAGGCGCACGTTTCATCCGCAAACGCAAAGGCATAGCGATCGGCAACGGCATGATCTTCTCGTGGCTGTTGCTCGTGCCGTTTGCCGGCCTGATCATTGCGCCGGTGCTTTCTTCCGTTGCGGGAACATTGGCAGCGTTACAAGCACTTGACGGAAAACGTTCGCAGTGATCGCAAAAAAAAATTCAGCTTAATTTCTGGAACGTCTGCCACCAGCGGTCGGGCATTTCGTCTTTGCAGGCGAGCTCGTAATCTTCGTACGTGCAGGGAACGAGTGCATGACGTTCGAAGCGCAATTTCTGGTTCGGCGGATACGGCACTTCCATCCACCAGCGATCGCTGCGCGTGCTTTTGAAGAACACGATCTCATGCTTGTGATCGCGCAGGAAGACGCGGTACTTCGTGTAATCCTCGGTGGTGGCGAACGGGAAATCTCTTTTGCGGTTGTAGTAACCGTCGATGAAGCACCAGACCATTTGCGCGGCAAGATGCGAGGTCATTTGCTTGCGATCGAAAGCCGGGTTCAATTCGTAAATGCCGAACGACGTGCATTTGTCGCTGATGCCGGCGTAACGCGCGAGCTGGCAGGCTTCGTCACCGAAAAATCCATTGGGCGAAGCATTTTCATTCGCCGGCGCTTCCGATTGACGAATTGCACTTACGTCGAAGCTGACGATGTCGGCATTGCGGATGATCGGTTCGACGTCTTCGATCTTCGCACGTGCGGCGCCGAGGCGGTGAATATCGAAATTCAGTTTTCCCATCAGCTCGATCGCGGCCTGCTCGACGAAGTAGGTCTGGTAACCGATGTTGGAAAAGTTGAAAAGGAAATTCGGCTGGTGAAGAATGATGCGGCTGAGCCAGGAGCGGCTGTTCAGCTCTTCGCCGGAAGAACCGAGATCGAATTGCGAATCGACAGAAACGATGTTCACCGTTTGCTCGACGGCTTCGTAAGCGAGGTACTGCGCAAACGTGAGATCCTGTCCGCCGCCGAGGATCACCGGGATGATATTTTTCCGCAGCAGCGCACCAACGACGGTTTTCAGCGCGAAATCCGTATCCGCAGGAGAAGCTCCCGCGCGGATATCGCCGAGGTCCGCCATCACGAGCGTCCATTCGCCCTGGAAAAGACGATAGAGATTTTCACGCACGTGATCCGGCGCAATCGCACAGCCGTGATTGTGCATCGATCGACGATCTTCGTTTACGCCGATGAGCGCCAGCTGCACGCCTTCCATTTCGGGCCAGCCGGTTTCCGCGGTATTCATCCGCAGCACCGCGCCGAATTGGGTAGAGAGAAAATTTCGTCCGCCTGCAATTTTGATAATGTCGACGGGCTGGAAAAATTCAGAGAAATCGAGGTCGCTCATGGTTTGCTTGTTAAGGCAAATTTGGCGATTCCGGGACGTGCGCAGGAGGTGGTTTGCGATTGGCAGTTAACAGGAGGATGTTGGTAACGCTACAGCCTGTTGCGAAATGAACCACGGAGACTTCCTTCATTTCTTCAGGGCAAGCCGGCACGGAGATTTGGAAAAGCCACAACCGCAGGTTGAATGAAAAAATTGGGGTCGGCCAGTGGCCGACCCCTCGTTTACTGCTGCGCAGTTATTTTTTCTTCGCGGCCTTCTTCTTCGGAGCGGCTTTCTTAGTTGCAGGCGCTGCTTTTTTCGCGGCGGGCGCTTTCTTCGCGGGAGCTTTTTTTCCTTTCGGCGCTTTCTTCTCGGCGGCAGCGGCTTTTTTCGCGGCGGCGGCTTTCTTCCAGGCCGGGGCGTTCTTGTCCTGCTCTTCCGCCATCGCGAGACAATCGGCAAGGCTCAGTGAAGCGGGCTCGGTGCCTTTCGGAATTTTGTAATTCGATTTTCCGATCGCGAAATACGGGCCCCAGCGGCCGTTGAGCACACGCACGTCTTCCCTGCCCTCTTCGCGGAACACTTTGATCTCTTTCTCCGCGTCGGCTTTGCGCTTCGCGAGAATGATCTCCACGCAACGGTCGGGCGTTACGCTCAGCGGATCGTCGGTTTTCGGAATGGAATAGAAAGCGCTGTTGTGCTGGATGTACGGACCGAAGCGACCGATCGCCACTTTCATGTCTTTTCCTTCGAATTGCCCGGCCACGCGCGGCAGCTTGAACAGTTCGAGCGCGTCTTCGAGCGTAATGCCTTCGAGACGCTGGTCTTTGCGGAGGCTCGCGAACTTTTTATCCGGATCATCCGCTTCGCCGATCTGCACGAGCGGACCGAATCGACCGATGCGTGCGTAAATGTTTTTGCCGGTATTCGGATCCACGCCGAGCTGTCGTTCGCCGCTGGCACGTTCTGATTTTTCTTCCGTCTGCTCGACATCCTTGTGGAATGGCTTGTAGAATTGCTCGAGCATTTTCCGCCAGTCCATTTTTCCTTCGGCGATCACGTCGAATTCTTCTTCCACGTTCGCCGTGAAATGGTAATCCATGATCTTCGGAAAATACTGCGTGAGGAAATCCGTCACCACCATGCCGATGTCGGTCGGGAACAATTTCGCTTTTTCTGCGCCGGTGTTTTCCGTGCGGACTTCTTCTGCAACGGAACCGTTTTTCAGGGTGAGCAGATTGTAGTTGCGCGGTTTTCCTTCGCGATCTTCTTTCACGACGTAGCCGCGGTCCTGCACGGTGGAGATCGTCGGTGCATACGTAGACGGACGACCGATGCCGAGCTCTTCCAGCTTTTTCACGAGGCTGGCTTCCGTGTAACGCGACGGGTGATGCGTGAAGCGCTGCGTAGCGGTAATGTTATTGACGTCGAGTTGTTGTCCGACGGAGAGCGCGGGCAGCGTGCCTTCTTTCGCTTCGTTGGTTTCTTCGTCCTCGTCGTCGGAGGATTCCATGTAGATTTTCAGAAAGCCGTCGAACTTGATCACTTCGCCCTGTGCAACGAAATTTTCCGAGGTCGTGGAGATGGTGATCTGCGCAGTGGTTTTCTCGAGCTCGGCGTCGGCCATCTGCGAAGCGATCGTGCGTTTCCAGATGAGATCGTAGAGGCGCATTTCATCGCGCTCGCCGTCGACGCTGCTGTTCTCGAGATAGGTCGGACGAATGGCTTCGTGCGCTTCCTGCGCGCCTTTGCTTTTCGTCTTGAACTGTCGCGTGTGAATGTATTTCTCGCCGTAGTTCGATCCGATCACGCGGCGGGCGTTATCGATCGCGAGCTCGGAAAGGTTCACCGAGTCGGTACGCATGTAGGTGATCTTACCGCTTTCGTAAAGGCGCTGCGCGACGGTCATCGTGCGCTTCACGGAGAAACCGAGTTTGCGGCTGGCTTCCTGCTGGAGCGTCGAAGTGGTGAAAGGCGCGGCGGGCGATTTGCGGGCGGGTTTCGTTTCGAGCGAGGCTACGGTGAACGCAGCGTTGCGGCATTTCTCGAGGAAAGCGCGGGCGTCTTCCAGCTTCGTGAAGCCGTTTTTCAGTTCCGCTTTAAAATTCGATCCTTTCGAAGCGAAAATGGCGGAAACTTTATAGGAAGAAGTGGAAACGAAATTCGAAATTTCACGTTCGCGTTCCACGATGAGGCGCACGGCGACACTCTGCACGCGGCCGGCGGAAAGCGAGGGTTTTACTTTTTTCCAGAGGATCGGCGACAGCTCGAAACCAACGAGGCGATCGAGGATGCGGCGGGCCTGCTGCGCGTCGACGAGATGACGGTCGATCTTGCGCGGCGTATCAATAGCACGCAGGATCGCGGGCTTGGTGATCTCGTGGAAAACAATGCGGCGGGTCTTGCTGTCGTCGAGCTTCAACGCTTCCGACAAATGCCAGGAAATGGCTTCTCCTTCGCGGTCCTCATCAGTCGCGAGCCATACGATCTCGGCGTCTTTCGCGAGCTTCTTGAGTTCGGAAATTACTTTTTCCTTGTCGGGAGAGATCTCATAATTCGGAGAGAATCCTTTTTCCGTATCAACTGCCAGTCCTTTTTTCACCAGGTCGCGAACGTGGCCAAAGCTGGATTTCACGAGGAAATCTTTGCCGAGAAAGCCTTCGATCGTCTTTGCCTTTGCAGGCGACTCCACAATTACAAGATTTTTTGCCATCGGGTCTTCATTAATAATGTCCACACGGACCAACGTTCAACTTCACAAAAATGTCCGCCTTTTTTGGAGGACAGGGCTGCAAAGAAAAACACAGACCATCCAAAAATCCAAATCCAAAATCCGGACAAAACTCCCCTATATATATTTCATATATATAGAAACGGCCAAAAAAAAAATTCCCGGGCTGTTAAAAAATCCTGTCATTTTGTCAGCAAAGTTGGTTTTTGGTAGATTTGCAGTCCGATTTGCGGAAACAGTGTGAACCGGGAACGCAAATCGGGCGATGTACGCATGTTGCAGTTTGCGGGTGCGGCGGTTGTAAGACCCGAAAGGTTTTTAGAACCTTTCGCGTTTTGAGTTTCGCAGATATGCAGCGTTCGCCGCAACGGAAACGTTTACGCGGGCTGCATACGCAACGCACGCGCCGCCTGTGTAAGACCCGAAAGGTTTTTAAAACCTTTCGCGTTTTGAATTTTTAAAACCGGATTACCGCGGAGTCCCACCCTCCGCCAACCCACTACCAATGGAAAAAACCATCGACGAATCAAGACAAGGAGAAGCGCTGATGCTGGACGGAACGAGCGCGGGAACGAAAAAGCTTTTCCTGGAAAGCTACGGCTGCCAGATGAATTTTTCCGACAGCGAGATCGTCGCGTCGATCCTGAAAGAGCAGGGCTTCTCGACGACAAACGACTTCACCGAGGCCGACGTGATCTTCGTCAACACCTGCGCCATTCGCGAAAACGCGGAACAGCGCGTCCGCAAACGACTCACCGAATTCCGTTCCGTGAAAAAGCACAACCCCGATCTCGTGGTCGGCGTGCTTGGCTGCATGGCGGAACGACTGAAAGAAAAATTCCTCGACGAAGAGAAAATCGTCGACATCGTTGTCGGACCGGATGCTTACCGTGACCTGCCGAACCTGATCGGGAAAGTCGAAGGCGGCCACAAGGCGGTGAACGTGATCCTTTCGAAGGAAGAAACGTACGCGGACATTACACCGGTGCGCCTCGACAGCAATGGCGTGACGGCGTTCATCAGCATCATGCGCGGCTGCGACAACATGTGCTCGTTTTGTGTCGTTCCTTTCACACGCGGCCGCGAGCGTTCACGCGATCCGCAGAGCATCCTGAACGAAGCAAAAGAGCTCTTCGAAAAAGGCTATCGTGAAGTGACGCTGCTCGGGCAGAATGTCGATTCGTACATCTGGGCCGGCGGCGGTTTGAAAAAAGAAATCCTCACCGAAGAGCAGCGCGTGAATGCAACGACGTTTGCGAACCTGCTCGAGATGGTCGCGAAAATTTCTCCCGACCTGCGCATCCGCTACAGCACCAGCAACCCGCGCGACATGACGGACGACGTGCTGCACGTGATGGCGAAGTACGACAACATCTGCAAGTACATTCACCTCCCGGTGCAGAGCGGCAGCAGCCGTGTGCTGGAGATGATGAACCGCGGCTACACGCGCGAATTCTACATGGAACGCATCAACGCGATCCGTCGCATCCTTCCCGATTGCGGAATCTCTTCCGATATCATCACGGGCTTTTGCTCGGAGACGGAAGAAGATCACCAGCAAACCTTGTCGCTGATGGAATGGGCGGAATATGATTTCAGCTACATGTTCGCGTATTCCGAACGCCCGAAAACTTTGGCGGAACGGAAATTCAAAGACGACGTTCCGGAAGAAGTGAAGAAACGACGTTTGCAGGAAGTGATCGAGCTGCAGCAGAAATTATCGGAGCAAACGACGAAGCGTCATCTCGGCAAAGTGCAGCGCGTGCTCGTCGAACACTCGGCGAAAAAATCCGC